>CAZKUR010000111.1:0-11547 GCA_964556005.1 uncultured Ignavibacteriaceae bacterium
AATAAAAAAAATAATGATAGTAAATAATTTATTTATTAGTTCTCGGACAGATTCGCGACCGTGACACTCAAGTCCTAAAGGTAATATTTAAAAAGATTATTTTAATTTCAGAGTAAGGATTAATGATCTTCGATCTTAGAAGTGAAAAATCTAAAATCATCATTTGTTAATCAATGTTTTGAAATCAGGAGATGATTTCATCAACCGGTTCATTTCACTTTTGAAGTCAATTCGCCGGCAAGTCCCTCGTATTTTGTCAATTCGGCATCGATTGAGCCGATAACTACTTTCGTTTTTACTTTTACGGGCATTTTATTGGTATCATCTGTTAGCCATATAATTATACTGCCCTCACTTTTGAATAGTCCGCCTTCCTGAACAAGAGGTTCGATAACGATACAATTAAATGTGCCTGCTTCAACGCTTACAGTTTCTTTTCCAAGATACCTTACATCCAAGTTATAAGTTTTATCTTTATAAAAATTTTGCATATGAATTCTGTCGTTAACTTTTAAATTGGAATAGTCAAAAGTCCTGGCAAGATAAAAAGCCGAGACGATATCATTCACATACGGCGGAATATCATACTGGCCTTCGCTTGTCTTTGCAATATGCCTTCTTTGATCGAAGAATGCCGAAAAGTCGCGGCTATAGTGCCCCTCTCTAACATGCTGTTCGAATCTCCAGGGAAACAAGCCTTTAACATCCATATAAGTTTCATAACGATCCCTTACTTTAAAGAACCAGTCGAAACTCGGTACAGTATGAACTTCCGAAAGAATATGATAGGCATCGCGTCCTGAAATTTTTTTAATGTCGGAAATTTCCATTACTGCTATCCCGGCGGTTACAAAACCGTACTTTACATCAAATGTCAATTTTTCACCGACGGTAAAGGCTTTGTTCTCCACCGTTCTAAAATCGTCATCTTTTATTACTTGAGAATGAACAAACGGAATATCTAATAATAAAAATAAAAAGAATAATATGATTTTTTTTCCGAACATTTATATCTCCTTTAATTAACAACAATCCTGTAAATTTTTTCAACTTCGATAAAAACTTTTTCCATATTTATGGAATTCATGCAATCTAATTTTTCACATTGATCAGTCGTACAATTTTCACAATTTATTTCCGGTTCAAAAACAATTCCTTTATTAGAATAAGGTCCCCATCTTTTTGCGGAACATGATAATACTTTCGGATAAAAACCGATTACATTTTTTCCGAGAGCCGCGGCAATATGTAATGGGCCTGTGGAATTGGAAATAAACAAACTCGATAAATCAATCAAAGCAATCATTTCTTCAAGATCAAACATGCCAGCAAAATTTTTTATTTTATCATTTATGATTAACCGGCTGCATAATTCTTTTTCGGATTCCAAGCCGGTCAACAAAATTTGTACATCCAAATTTTTATTCAACAGCTTAATCAATTCCTCAAATTTATCAACTGGTAAATCTACCGCACTTCCTGCACTGCCGGGGTGAACAATTATTATAGGTTTTAAAAAATCTATGTTTTGTTTAATGAGAATATCACGAACTTTAATTATGTTTTTTTCAGTTACGGATAAATCAAATTCTACATTATTTCTATTTACATCTTTTTTTATGCCAAAAAATTTAAGGAGATTTACATTGAATTCAAGTTCATGTTTTTCTGCATATTTACGATGTTCGTACACTTTTTTGTTGAAAAGCAGCGAATACCAGCGATACCCGGTTCCTATCCGGTTTTTTATTCCGGCTAAAAAAATAATCAGTGCTGTCCGAAATGTTGGATAAACTATTACCGAAGAATCAAATCCTAATTTTTTAATTTGATCTGCATTTTCACTGATAGGAATTTGCCCGTTTTTCTCTTTTAGAATTAAATAATTATCTATATAAGGATGATTTTTAACAAGACTTTGAGTGTATTCTCTTATAAGAAAAGTGATCTTACATTGCGGATATTTATCTTTAATAATTTTAGCCAGGGGAAGCGAAAGCACAACATCCCCGATTCTATCGGTCCGCACTATTAATAGTTTCTCAGGCTTAATCATTTTCTCGAGACAAAAGGGTTATATTTTATATAAAATCTCCATGGCAGTTCAATAGATTTTTTGATTCCTATTCTTTCGGTAATTTCTATTTTTTCCGAATTTATTTTCGGCTGCTTTAAAATATAAACTCTATCTCCAGTTAAATCCAATCCATATTGCTTTTTTGTTATTGCCATTGCCCGGCAAACTTTTCCGGGACCGCTCGTTAAATTATACTTTTCTTTATCATTTAGCAATTTCCTCCCGTAACGGTTTTTTATCATCGTTTCGATTCCTGCAACAGGTTCGACTGCTCTTATTAAAACGGCAGTACCGTGGTCTTTTTTGCCGGTAACAACATTGCAGCAATAATGATTTCCGTAAGTAAAATATACATAGAAAAAACCTCCTTCATCAAACATTATATAGTTTCTTTTGGTTCTGCCTGTAAAAGTATGTGCCGCTTGATCGACCGCCCCGTCATATGCTTCTACTTCGACAATTTTTCCAGCAAGTATTTTACCTCTTTCCTTCTTTACTAAAATTTTACCGAGTAATTCCCGAGCTACAATTATTACATTCCGGGTATAAAATTTTCGCTCTAATTTATTAAGGGAAGATAAATCTATCATCTTAAAAAGAAATGTAAAAAGAAGAGAAATAGTTTTTAATTTTTATCAGCCGTTTAACTTTGAATTTATTTCACTTATCCTTTTTGAATAATAATCAATTTGTGAGGGATCATTCTTTTTTAATTTTTCATAAACTTTAATTGCTTCTTTGAATTCTCCCTGTGCTATATAAATTTTCGCAATAGTTTCGGAAACGATCATATCATCTTCCGAATAATCATTTGAATCAGCATTTGGATGACCGCTACCTCTTTCTTTTTGCTCAAGCTCTTCAGAAAAATCTTCTTGAGTTTGTTTGTTTATATTTTCATTAAATACGTCCTCATCATTTCTGCCGGGCTGCTGATTTCTAATAATTGTTTGATCATCCGGTTTTGAAATTGAAATTATATCGCTCTCCGGCATGAAAGGATTTTTTTTGCTGAATTCAAACAGAGGCCTATGCTTCCTGAGATTTTCCAGTTCCAATAAATAATATTCAAAAGTTTTTTTAGAATTTATCAACCTGCTTCCTTCTTCAAAGGCTTTTTTAGCATCGTTGTATTTACCGGCCAGTGTTAGTGCTTTACCAAGAATAAAATATGCAGTGGGATAATTCGGATACATCTTCAAGCCGTTGTTGAGAATTTCAGTTGCTCTTTCCAGGTTATTTTCATCCATTTGAATCTTTGCCATCCTTGCAAAAAGAGGCGATGATTTATTGAACTCGTAAATCAAGCTTACTTTACTTTTAAATATATCGGTTTCTCCCTTGTTCAATTACAAACTCCTATTTTGCAAGCGCATGTTTTATCGATGTAAATGAAATAAGAGTAAAGCCCAGGAAAAACAACATCTGGAATGGCAACGAAGCAATTTCCATAAAATAGATTGAAGATACTACTCCAACAAGGCAATATACAGCCATAATTAACTCGACAATCACCGAAAGGCCGATTTTTTTGTTGATATATTTTTTCCCCATCCACGAATCTTTTTCGCTGACTACTTTGAATTTAGGAGTACGAACAAATTCACTTTTCCGGTTTAGCAGCCCTTCGACCACTGCTCGTGAGTTATTTACGGCAAGGCCCATACTGCCTGCCATAAAAAGCGGAAATAAAACTATCTTCTTTCTCCAATCCTCATGAATATCTTTTTGCGAATAAAGATAAAACATGAATGAGCTTATAAATGCAAGCACAAACAAAGACATTACCGCAAAATAAAGTTCATGTGAACCGCTGTTCTTTATAAAAATTAATGGAACGTTTAATATTGCAGCCAAAAGTATAAAAGGGAAAACAAGGTTATTAGTCAAATGAAAAGTCGATTGCAGCTTTACTCTTAAAGGAACGTTGGATTTCCAAACGAGAGGAAGAATTTTTTTAGCTGTTTCAATTGCGCCTTTTGTCCACCTGAACTGCTGGGATTTGAGAGCATTTATTTCGGACGGCAATTCGGCCGGTGAGGTAAAATCTTTTAAAAAGATAAACTTCCAGCCGTTCAATTGTGCACGGTAACTGAGATCGAGATCTTCCGTCAAAGTATCCGAGTGCCAACTGCCTGCATCATCGATACAATTTCTTCGCCAGATACCGCCTGTACCGTTAAAGTTAATAAAGAATCCGGCATTATTTCTTACGGTCTGCTCAATTACAAAATGCCCATCCAATGCTAAAGCTTGAGCTTTTGTTAAAAAGGAATAGTCACCGTTGATGTGCTCCCACCTTGTTTGAACCATACCGATTTTTTCATCAAAAAAGAACGGGAGTGTTTTTTTAAGGAAATT
Organism: uncultured Ignavibacteriaceae bacterium; assembly: GCA_964556005.1. Lineage (GTDB taxonomy): Bacteria > Bacteroidota > Ignavibacteria > Ignavibacteriales > Ignavibacteriaceae > CAZKUR01. Next base: position 4,439 of record CAZKUR010000111.1, read on the forward strand.
TTTATGCGGAATAAAATCTGCATCGAAAATAGCGATGAATTTTCCTTTTGCTGTTTTTAAACCTTCTTTTAATGCCCCTGCTTTGTAGCCTTCACGATTACTGCGTACTACGTGGGAAATATCGAAGCCTAAGTTTTTCTTTTCCTCGACAACCCTTGCAACAATGCTAACCGTTTCATCCGTTGAATCATCCAAAACCTGAATTTGCAATTTCGATTTAGGATAATCAATTTCGCAGACTGCATTTATCAGACGATCAGCAACATATAATTCGTTGTAAAGAGGAAGCTGGATCGTTACAAGATCGTGCGGTTCAAAATTGTTATCTTTTGGGTGGATTACATTTTTATACTTCCTATGATAGAAAAGCATAATGAACCCGTGAAGGCCAAACAAGAATAAAATAGTTAATGAAACAAAATAACCGACTAATACTATTTCGTCCATTTTAAATTTTTACACCTTTTAAATTAATTTAATAATTACCAACCCGAAACTGTTTCAAGCAAAATATCATCAGTAATATTGCCAATTGCCTGTTCTATTGCACTTTCTCTATCACTCACCGAACCCGAAGCGGGGTAAAAAGCATAATTGGAAAAGTCTTTATCGAAAACTGTCTTCCTTTCAACCAGGTCTCTAAAAGTTGCATGAACAGTAATAGTTATTTTTCTTTGAGTAACACTCTCTCCTGCAGCTACCACCGCAGGTTGGTCCGATAAAGAAAAGATGCTGCACTCAAGAATAGAATTGGCATTGCTTTTATCAGTAACCTGCAGAGAGTTATCATCTATAAATTTTTGAGTTAATGCTTCCGTGAATTTTTCTCTTAAGCCCGGTTCTCCTGATCCGCTCCGATCTTCTGCAACCGGGATAGCAATTGTCTTCAGATGCGGCGGAACGGATGCCCCGGTAAAAGAATAAGCACAACAACCGTTAAAACTAATAACCGGAACAATCATAAACAATAAGGCTAAACTGAACCCTGAAAATAAACTAAGAAATAGCCTTTTTTTCCCGTAACACTTTTTAAAGATAAGTGTATCATAACTACAGAGTATGTGCCTTGAGGCACTATTTAAGCGCATATTCTTTTATCTTCCGGTAAAGTGTTCTTTCACTAATATTCAACAGCTTTGCTGCATTTCTTTTATTGCCGCCTGTGTTTTGCAATGCATCTTGGATGGCTTTTTTCTCCATCTGATCGAGCGGAATTATTTTTTGAACTTCACTTTCCTGACCCTGGTTATAAATTTCAAACTGCCTCTGGTAAAGTAAATCCTTTAATTCCATAATGTCTTTTTTTATTTCAAACAATGCCCTGTAAAGTAATTCTCTATCAGCTTCTTCGGGAGATTTTCTCAAATAGATAGGCAAGTTGCGGGGCTCATTATATTTTTCTTCATTTGTCGAAACAAACGAACTGAATGAATTCCAATCAAGTTTTCCGTTTACGTTCAATGCAACAGCGGTTTCAATTGTATTTTTTAATTCCCTTATATTTCCCGGCCAGGGATAATTCATTAATATATCCATGGCTTCATTGGTAATTTCCGGTTTAATAATTTTATTCGAAAGACAGTATGCATCGAGAAAATACTGCACCAATAAAGGAATGTCGCTTTTTCTTTTTCTTAACGGAGGAATATTTAATGTAACTGCTTTCAATCTGAAATAAAGATCTTCTCTGAATCTTCTTGATTCAACTTCTCTCTGGAGATCTTTATTAGTTGCTGCAATTATTCTTACATCGACTTTGGTAACAGTCTCGGCACCTATTTTCATAAATTCTTGTGTTTCAATTGCACGAAGTAATTTAACCTGAGTGGTCAGAGGCATTTCGGCAATCTCGTCAAGGAACAGAATTCCGCCATCGGCAATTTCAAAATATCCCTTCCTGCTTTCAACCGCACCTGTAAATGAACCTTTCTTATGTCCGAATAATTCGCTTTCCAATATTCCTTCAGGGATGGCCCCGCAATTTATACTAACGAGCTGGTTATTTTTCCTATCGCTATAATTATGAATGGCTCTTGCAAAAACTTCTTTCCCGACACCGCTTTCTCCGTATATCAAAATTGAAATATCCGATTTTGCCACCTGCATTACTATGTCAACAAGATCATTAATTTCTTTTGAATGACCTATAATTCCGGTTTCTTTTTTAAATTCTTCACGATTCATATTAAGTCACATCGACATGAACAACGTACAAACTAAAAGGAAAAAACGACATAAATTAAAAAATTTAAGCATTTAAACATAATTAATTTATGACAATTTAGCATATCAAAAAAGGAGTTATTATTTTGTGAAGTCTATAAATTTATTTGCAAACCATCAAATGAAATCAAAAATGACTGCCTAATGGAAGGAGTTAAAAAATTTAAGAATTTTTGAATCTTTTCTTCATCATTTTCCCCAATGTGGATTAAATAAATTTTCTCCGGTTTAACGGAATTATAAACCTTCGTCAAGCGATTCAAATCATAATGGGAAACCTCAATGATCATCTTATCAATTTTAAAATCTTTAAACAACAGAAGATCTTCCCAATCACCAATATCGCCGGAATAAAAAATATTTTTATTTTCGATTTTAAATAACAGGCTGCTGCATGAAAAATTTAATTTTTTCTTTTCATCGTAAATTTTATATTCATTAAGATGACAATTTTGCCGTGCTAAAATTTCAAAACTTTCTGAAATCTTGATATATGAATTTTCATTGAAGCCCACATATTGAATATCAAATCCCATTTTCTTTTCAAACAAGTATGAACAATAGAGAAAATTTTTAATTGTATCGAGAAGATTTTCATTAATGAATACGATAAGTCTTTTTTCCCTGTTTATTAATTTCATTTGAACGATAAGCGATGCGTAGCCTGAAAAATGATCGGGATGGAGGTGTGTAAAAATTATTCCGTCGATATCGTTAAATGAAATGTTTTGATTAAGTAATGCTTTTGAAACTCCGTCCCCGGCATCTACAAGAAGATTGAAATTATTATGAGAAACTATAAAGGAAGAATGGAACCTGTTCAGCGAAACTTTACCGGAGCCTGTACCTATAAATATTAAGGAACTCAATTCATGCTCTGTTCGATTGGGATAACCTGCCCGGTGATTTTAAATTTCGTTTCGATTTCCTGAAGAATGTTTTTTGCGTCTTCTTCATTTGTAAATTTTCCGACATAAACAACCTGAAATGTTGAACCGGCTACACTTTTATCTTTAATAATTGAAAAGTACCCTGCATTAACAAAATCTTTTTGAAGCGAAAGTGCATTATCTTTATTACTGAAAGCGCCTGCCTGTATAGTGTATTTAAAAATATTTTCTTTTGTGCCAACAGCCGGTGGTTCTTTTGTTACAGAAGAAGTATCGATAGTGGTTTCATTTTCGGTTAATTTTTCATCTGTCTTAGAACTATCATACTGAATATTCTGGCTAATAATTTTTAAATACGGAGAAGAAGGGTATCCCGCTCTTAATCTTTCAAGGTATGAATTCGCCGTGTCATATGAACCTAAAGCGTAGTAGTAAGTGTAAATTCGATAAAGAGCAGCGTCGGCATATTTGCTGCCGGGATATTTATTTATTATAGTCTTGTATATCTCAACAGCATCCCGGGCATTTTGTGTAAGCACTCCATCAAGAAACATAACAGATGGATCGTTTGGATTTTTGTTTTTTAATTGGAGCAATCCGTCTTTTGCATCTCTTAGATCGCCTCTTTCAATTTGTTTTAGATAAGGAACGATATTGGCTTCCTGGGAGAAAGCTTCACCGGAAAGTAATATTAAAGCAAGACAAACAAAAAAATAAATATTTGTTTTCAACATAAGTCTAATTTGAAAAATAATACACTGCTTTTAATATCTCAGAAAATCCAATCGTTATGCGGTTAATACTAAATCCTCATCAACCGGGTTTACAATTTCAACCACATCACCGAATAAAGTAGAATTTGTCGCCTTATTTATTTTAATCTTAACATAAGTTCCAGGAACGATCTTTTCGTTCTTCGGAAAGATTGTAACTTTATTGGTGCCGGTTCTTCCGGACATAAATTGATCGGATTTTTTACTTAAGCCTTCAGCTAAAATAATTTCTTCTTTTCCGATTAATTTTTGATTTAATTCGAATGAAATTTGAAGCTGCAGATCAATAATTTCCTGCAGCCTTTTTGTTTTAATTTCATTTGAGACATCATCATTCATTCTGAATGCTTTTGTTCCTTCCCGAGCCGAATATTTGAACATATAAGCGCCGTCATATTTTACCTTCCTCATTACGTCAAGGGTCATCACATGATCTTCATATGTTTCGGTTGGAAATCCAGCAATAATATCGGTAGAAAAACTCACGCCGGGAATAATCTTCCTTGCTTTTTCAATCAGTTTTAAATATTCCTCAATTGTATAAGTTCTGTTCATTAACTCCAAAATTCTGTTTGAACCTGACTGAACCGGCAGATGAATATAATTGCAAATGTTTTGATTTTCGGCAATAGTATAAAGAAGCTTATCCGAAAGATCCTGCGGATGCGAAGTTGTAAAACGAACTCTCATATTTTTATCGACTTGAGCGCATGCCGATAAGAGATCGGCAAAATCATAACTACCGTCGAGATAAGAATTTACATTTTGCCCTAAAAGAGTAACTTCTTTAAATCCTCTTTCCGATAGCTGCTTTATCTCCGTGGTGACCGAATCCAGCTTACGACTTCTTTCTCTTCCTCTTGTGAAAGGAACTACGCAGAACGTACAAAATTTATCGCAGCCTCTCATTACGGAAATCCATGCAGATAAGCCGTCTTCACGAAAAGGAATTATGTCATCGTACGTTTCCGTTTTTGATAACCTAACACCAATGCCCTTCTCTCCGTTAAATGCAGTTTCAATCAGCTCAGGGAGTCTTCTGTATTCATCCGGTCCGACTACGACATCAACTACTTTTTTATCTTCAACTAAATCGCTTCTTAAACGTTCGGCCATACATCCGAGAATGCCGAGAATTAGGTTCGGATTTGAATTTTTTAAAGTTTTTAAATTACCAAGTCTTCCGTAAATTCTTTGCTCGGCGTTTTCCCTAATGCTGCATGTGTTAAGCAGAATAACATCTGCATTTTCAGGATTATCTGTTTTTTCAAATCCGTTATTTTTTAGAACACCCAAAACGACTTCGGTATCTGCAAGATTCATCTGGCATCCGTAAGTTTCTATATAAACGCTGTTTTTCTGCATAATTTCGTTTGTTTTTTGAACAAATATAAAGTTTAATTTATTGCAGTTCAATGATTTAACGGATAGACGTATTTCTTCTATCCTAAATCTAAATACATAGTGATGGATATTGTAATAATTCTTCAATAGTGGTTGGATGCTGATAATCGGATAATTGATGCAGTCGCTCAATACTAAATTTATTCTAATAAATACTCATTGCTCGATTCTCGAATCCGGATAACAAAAGAGGTGTAATATAAGTGAATATTACACCTCTCAAAATCATTAGAAAATTTTTCTATAATTTTTACAGCTTTAAAGCTGCTTACTTTCGAACCTACGGCGTAGTCACAAAGCTAACTTCTAGGTCACTAATGTTTAACAACGCCCTAACCTTGAAGGCGACTGCTATTTCATTAGCATCATTTTGCGAACTTGTACAAAATTAGATGTTTCAAGCTTGTAGAAATAAATTCCGCTTGTAAGTTGAGCAGCATTGAAATTAATTTCATAATTACCTGCTGTTCTAAAGCCGCTAACCAATGTCTTAACTTCCTGACCTAGAACATTGAAAATTTTCAAACTAACATTTGCTGCTTTTGGAATTGAAAATTTTATTACAGTGCTCGGATTGAACGGATTGGGATAATTTTGTGACAATTCGAATTTTCCGGGTGTAGTTACACTTACCTCAACCACTTTGGAATATTTGAATGTTCCGTCAAAATCAACTTGCTTTAGCCTGTAATAATAATTTCCTGAGCTTAAATTTTCATCGCTATAAGTGTAAGCGGAACTTCTTGTTGTGGTTCCATTTCCTTTTACGAAGGAAATTTTATTCCATGTACCGTTTTCAACTTTTCTCTGTATTTCAAAACCGGAATTATTAACTTCCGATTTAGTATTCCAATTTAATCTCACATTGTTATTATTAACATTTGCAGTGAAAGAGGTTAATTCTACAGGAAGAATTGATTCCCAACTAGTTCCTATCCTTATACCATCAACTACAAGATTCTGGCTTGTGTTGTATTTTCTGAATGAAATAGCTCCAGGATTAATATCGGTTGCACCTGAATTAGCAAGCGGACCAATTGTAGGAGTTGAAGGCTCTGTATTAGGAAAAGATCCGTCAAATACAAACAAACTAACATCATCGTCATCGGTACTTGCATTTATTGTGTACTTAAGAACAAGAAGGTATGTAGTACCTAATGAATATGAATTAGAAGTAACGGTGGCAGTTTCAGTAGAAAATGCTAAACCAAATTCAAGATTTGGGTTAGTACCTTCAAGATAAACTCTGCCGCGGTAATTAAAATTATATGGATTTTCGGCAAAGTGAAGAAAATAACCGTTTGGATTATCAGTAACGTTCACCATAAAAGATGCATAAATGCTTCCTGAAGTTTGTGAATCGAATAATCTATGATCATCTTCGCTATTTCCGAATAACAAAGCCGCATTTCCTATACCAGAGGATAAATAACCAGGGAAAGTTAATCCGCCGTCATTAACAGTAATCGGGTTTGTACCACCGGCACTATGAGCAACCCATCCGTGGGATGTTATATTGTCATTTGCCGGGAAATCAAAATCTTCAACAAAAGGTAATGCGACTGAAGTTGAAAACGAAGCAAGTAAAGTAGTGGGATTCATTGAATCGTTATATTCATAAACTCCGGCAACACCAATAATATAGGTGAATGTATCACCGGTTCCTGAAAAAGTATAATCCCAGGTTGAAGCGCCTGCAGGAACGCTTGTAGATGTTGTTGTATGAGTACCGGCAGCAAGTGTCCAAACAACAGTATCTCCGATTGCTGCATCAAAAGATGTAGGAGTAAACCCTGCATCATCAACGGAAACATCGATT
>CAZKUR010000112.1:0-11205 GCA_964556005.1 uncultured Ignavibacteriaceae bacterium
AAACTTGTCTTCCCTCATATTCATTATCTTAACAAAAGTCATTTAAAATATTTTCTCACTTCATTCGTCTTAATTAATAAGAAACAAGAATACCGGTTAATGACAGAACAAGCAAGAATAATCGAACAGACTTTTGCGAGGGAAAAAAGAGGACTATTCGGTTTCATCAGGAGGTTCGTTCCTTCCAATGAAGACGCTGAGGATATTTTACAGGAAGTGTTCTATCAATTTGTCAGTTATGCAAATATAGAGCTGATTGAAAAAGTCAATAACTGGTTATTTAAAACCGCTAAAAATAAAATAATCGATAGAAGCAGGAAGAAAAAAACGGAGACTTTTTCAGATACGATTCGTGAGGATTTTGATGAGGAAGAAACTTTTTCAATCGAAGACTTTCTTCCTTCAATCGATTTAACTCCGGAAGATTTATTTCTGCGGGATGAGTTTAACGAAAAATTTGAATCTGCTTTGGCAGAGCTTCCGCCGGGGCAAAGGGATGTTTTCCTGATGTCCGAAGTCGACGGATTATCATTTAATGAAATATCGGAATTAACGGGTTTAAATGTAAATACACTTTTATCGCGCAAACATTATGCGGTAAAGTTTTTAAAGAAAAAATTAAATAAATATTTAAACGGGTAACTATATGCATCACACAAATAAAGGAAAACATATTTTCCGGGCAATAGCATTCGGGATTTCTTTTCTCGTATTATTTTCTCTTCTCGTATTCTTATTATGGAATTGGCTGATGCCTGCAATATTCGGACTTCCGACAATAACTGTTTTCCAGGCATTCGGCCTTTTGCTTTTCTCAAAAATATTATTCTTCGGCTTTCATAAACGCGTCGGCCCGCCAAGCTACAAGGCAAGGGAGTACTGGAGAAAAAGATTTGAAGAAGAGCATAATGCGGCGGGTGAAAATTTAGGCGAGGAAAAAATTTAATATGCTAAAATCAATTTCAAGGCAGTTTGGAAATCCGCACGGCTTACTTGGACAGCTCGTCGGGGTTATTTTAGCAGTCAACAACAATGAAAGAATTAATTGGCTTATTTCCGAAATGAACATTAAGCCCGATGACAAAATTCTTGAAATAGGTTACGGTCCCGGTGTAGCCATACAAAATATATCATCACAGCTTACAACCGGCTCTATTACCGGGATCGATATTTCCGAAGTGATGATGAAACAAGCAGTTAAAAGAAATGAAGCTGCGGTTCAAAGCGGTAAAGTCAGGCTTATTAGAGGCACTGCAGATAATCTAAACAAGGAAGAAAAATTCGATAAAATTTTCGGAATGAACGTGCATATATTCTGGAAGGATCCTGTTCAAGAAATAGAAAAATTAAAACAATTATTAAATGATTCCGGTGAGATTATTCTTGCGCTTCAGCCGAGGTTTGCAAAAACAGAAGGAATGGTTTTGGAAGAAGCCGAAAAAACGAAAAACTACTTTCGTAAAGCCGGATTAAACATATTGAATTTCTCAATGCTTCGCTTAAAACCTCAGGCGGTGTTTTGTGTAATCGGGGCAGTCGGTAGTAATATTGAAAATTAAAATCATTAAAAATATTATTTTGGTGATGTTATGGAAATTCTAATTTTAAAAACTAACATAAATTCAAAAAGCGATTTCATTCCGGTTAAAGATTTTCTCCGCTATTTTTATGATATCAAAGATTGTTCAATCGATCTTGAGGACATTGATAAAGTTGTTAGAATAACAGGTAACAACCTGGATCTTAATGAAGTTATTTCACGTGTTAACGGCCTTGGTTTTCAGTGTGAAGAATTACAGTAGAAAAATACTTTTGTAATGCTGCTCAACTCTAAGAGTGTAAATAAACCATCCCTGAAAATGATGAACTTAAATAAGTGGCCGGCCAAAATGAAGATAAAAGTCATTGTGAGTTAACTAAAAAGGCCTTGTCATTATTTATCATATAAATGACAAATTTTATTATTGAGTTGATAACTATGTTTTAACGTGGTGAAAAATCAATCCTACGGAACCAACAGGATTCGGATTTGATTGTTGGTTGGGTGAATCCAAATTAACGAGGTCTTGCCTATCGGCGGACAATCTCACTTCAAATATTTTTAAAGTTAGAGATTACTTCACCCGACTTAAGATAATCCAACCACATGAGGTCGGGTTCGTAATGACAAAATCAATTTGGGATTAACCACAAAGCAAAATAAGTAATACCTAATCTTTTAGCGATTCTATATTTTACAACAATTAAGCAATTGCAGCCCTGTTTCTATCAATCCAGTAACCCCATGCAACGATCAGCCATTGAGCAAGACTTACAATTGCCATGGCCTGCACTGAAGGCGGCGGTGAACCGAACTCATTCATCACGTATATTACAAATAAAAATACTACCAATGCCCAGAAACTGATTTTACCAACTATATTTTTTGCTTTAGTAACGGAAAAATACAGGTATGCTCCCGCAAAAAATATAATCGATTCTAATATCATAGACGTTCCGGCATCGTTCCATAATCCTAATCCGACTTTTAAATTGCCCCAGGGGAAAATAGGTAAATCCGGAACGTGAACAATGAAATCGAGAACCCAGTGACTTAGTACCAGCGCTCCCAACAATATTGATACTTTGACATTTTTCTTGAAAAAATAATATACTAAGCCGAAGAGGACACCCCAGATAATTGCAAAGAACAAACTATGTGAAAAAGGATAGTATGTAAATTTTAGAGGATTGGCAGCTGTATATCCCGGAATAATTTCAACTTTTTCCAATCCTATTAAAATAAATACAGGCCAAATAAGATCCATCCATTGCGCTGCCATGAAAAGTGTTCCGAGTGAAGGTTTAGTATCAACCTTTTTACCGGCAAAACCGGCGCCGAAATGTCCTATAAACATTTAGTACTCCTGATTATTTAATTGGAAGGTAAACTGAAAATCTATTAAAGTTAATTAATAATTCAATAAAAATAAAACTAAAAAGGTGATATCTCTTTCATTTGTACTATCAATTGAAAAGATATCACCTTTTAGAAGTTAATTTATTTCAGGAAGTCATTTACAGCTTTCATAAATAGTACAGGCTGATCGACAAAAGTCATATGGCCGCTGTCCGGGAAAATGACAAGCTTCGAATCTTTAATCTTTTCATGCATTTCTTTTGCAAGCGACGGAGGGCATTCATCATGATCGCCGCAGGTAATTAATGTCGGAACTTTGATAGATGAAAGCTTGTCAACATATTCAACCGACTTGAGGTTTCCATCAATAATATATTCACCGTCAGAACCCCACATTTCCCGATAGAGATCCCATGCCATTCCGCCTGTAGAGACAGGATCATAATTCGGATCAGGATGACGCTGGTATAAATATGGGAAATATCCTTCGCCCCAGGCTGCAATCATGTAATCATTTGTGTAACGATTCTGTTCGTAGGGCAGCCCGTTCCCGAAAAGCCCGGCTTTTTCCATCGAATCGATTTTGGCACGTAGAGAGGGTGCCATATTTTCTTTCATTTTCACAAATACTTCGTTCATCTGTTTTGTGCTTGGGAAAGTGCTGCACAATATCAAGTGCGTTAAATTTTTTTGATACTTTAATGCGTAAGCCTGCGCCAGTACGCCGCCGTATGAATGACCGAGCAAACTCATTTTACCGAGATTTAATGCTTTCCTAACTGCTTCCACATCCTCAACCATATTTTCAACGGTATATTTAGTAACATCATCCAGTTTCTGGGATTTGCCCGATCCGCGTTCATCTATAAATATTAACCTGTGATGCTTTGCAAGCGGCACGAGGTAGGGAAGAAAATAATCATGAGATGCACCCGGGCCGCCGTGAACAATCATTAATGGCTTGCCGTGACCGAATTCTTCATAATATATCATTACACCGTTTGCATCGACATATCCCTGTTGAATTTGGTAGACCGGATTTCCGGTGTCTTTCAGGTTTTTAACTTTTGTTTCAGGTCGACATAAAACAAAAGAAGACAACAGCATTATTAGGGTTGAAATTATTAAAAGTTGTTTCATTTTTATACCTCCTTGGAAAAGAAAAATTAATTTATCTTTTTCTACGTTTACAAAATCTAAGTTAAAAATCTTAGATCTAAAAACCTCTTTAAATCAAATTTCCAAAATTAAATTGAACGCAATGCTGTATCCGGGAATTAGCATTTAAAGTTCTATTTAATCTGTTATAAAAAACATTTTTCATATAAAGAAGATAATTATGACGTTTTTCACCTTAGTCCCTTTTAATATACTCTGCCGATAAATTGTAATTATTTAATAACTACTTCTGTTTCTTTTCCATCATCATCCCAGAAGTTTTATGAATTTGCCCTCTTATTTCGCCGTCCGGATGTTTTGTGGTATGAATCAAAACATAAGTATCCCCATTTTCCATCCATGTCTTTAGACTGTCTAAATTTACATCTTTACTTGTAATATCTCCTTTTGAAAGGATTCCGTTTTTTATACTTTCCGCCTTGCCTTTGAAAAGCCATACAGCAATGGAACCGTTCTTGCCTTTTGCAGCATGATGAATATGAGCCATTGTAACCGAATCGATATCTTTAAGACGAACTACATAATGCACCATATCCCCGTTCTTACTAAATGTAAATTTAGCGATGCCCCTTGCATTGGTCTTAACGGGTGGAACTACATTCTTACCGGAAAGTTTCGCCGTAAAAGTCAATGCTTTCATAGCCGGTTTCATTGTACTCATCTTTTTATTTTGAGCAAACGCAACGGAAGAATTCGAAAGGTTCAATAACAACCCAATAACAAAAATTGAAACAAACATAACTAAAACATTTTTCACAGATACCTCCTGCTTGTTAAATTCTTTACTTCGACGATTTAAATTAGATAACAGCAGGAATTTTATTTGTGATAGTTGTTATCGAAAGACGGATTAAATATTCAAGCGGTTATATTGTGATTATCTGTACAAAACAGCTTAAAAATTGAAAAGAAAAAGCCCCATGAAATTCATGGGGCTTGAATGATTTAATGTTTTTTAATAATTAAAAGCAGCTGGTTACTTCAGCAGCATCATTTTCTTAACTGCAATAAAATTACCTGCTTTTATGCGGTAAATATATATCCCGCTTGAAACCTGGTTCCCGAAATTATTCTTCCCGTTCCAGGTAATATTATATTTGCCGGCCTCCTGGTTTTCATTAACGAGAGTACAAACTCTCTGGCCAAGCAAATCGTATATCTCAAGCGTAACATTACTGCTTTTGGGAAGCTGGTATTTGATTACAGTTGACGGGTTAAACGGGTTTGGATAATTTTGGGATAGCGAATATTCGGTCGGTATTAAATTATCTACCTCAATAATATTCGAATAAGTATAACCGCCGTTCAAGTCAATTTGCTTTAACCTGTAATAAATTTTCTCTCCCTGAGGATTATCAGAATATGAATAGGAATGTTCCTCGGTTGTTGTTCCGCTGCCCTGTACAAATCCGACATCGGAAAAAGTTTTTCTATCCATGCTTCTCTGTACTTCGAAACCGTGATTGTTTGTTTCGGTTGCGGTTTTCCAGGTTAACAGAACATTATTTCCCTTTACAGCACCGCTGAATCCGACAAGTTCAACTGGAGTAACAGTCGTTGTTGTATCGGAGACATAAGAAGTAATCATTAAATTTGCCGATCCGATACTTTGCCATCCGGTGCTTGAAGTATAATAAAAGCCGCGGTTTGAAATAGGCGGATCGTTATCAACACCGATACCGGGAGCTCCCGGGCTGCTGGGAAGATAATTAATTAACACCCAAAAATCCCCGCTCGAAATAATCGGAGGATCACTTCCGGGCAGCGTCAGGGTAACTGTGTTCACAGTACCCGATCCGGTTGCATTAACAAGATAAGGACCGGCAATTAATTTTCCCGGGAAACCTGAGCTGTCCTGTTGTATAGTAAAATTAAAAGGTGCATTGCTGTTTACTGTTGTGGTCACCCTTTCAACACGGGCGGGATAATAAGGCGGCGTGACTCTTAGCGCAAATTTATTATCGTCATAAGAAAAACTAACGACAGAAAATACTTCCCATGTACCATCGTCGTAGGAAATTTGAGTGAGGGTTGGATCAAAGCATGCAAAATTTCCGACCGGGTTACTGATCGGGCTTTTAAGTGTATCACCGTTATCTACAATATATGCATCCATTTTATATTCATACCAGTACGAACATCCTACAGCATCATCCAGGTAAGATTGAACTCCGGAGCCAATGTTAGTCAGATAAATGCTATTTTTATAAATGTCCATTGTCGGAGATGAAGGTAATGGATAATTGTTTAATCCCAAAGTAGGATCGGCCCAGCCTAACAGAAGGCTGCTTCCCTGCTTTGTAACGGAAATATTACCGGGAACTTGCGGCGGTGCAGGGAGAATTATATTTATTTTCACATCTCCGAAATATTGGGGATTAAATACGCTGTTCATTGTTTGAGGCCACCATCCGTTAAATACCGGAACACCAGCATCTCTTTCAATAGCAAACGCACCAAGGCCTACTTGGTTGTTAGGTCCATAAACCTGCAACTGGTAACCGTTTATGAATCCCATCGGTATTGCTACTTCACCGGTTAGATGGCCTGATGCATCTGAAAAAGCAACCTGTGCATTAGGAACATTAATAACAGTACCTACAGCCCCGCCTGTATAAATAGGACGGAAACGTAAATCAGATCCTGAAGGATGCCAGTATGCCCAGAAATTACCTTCTTCGAAAATGGGGAATGCGTTTGATGGTTCAAACATCTTGTTATCGTTATCATCGAAGTATAAGCCGAAACCTTCGTTATCGTCAAGCGTAGTATTTAAGAAATCTTCTCCAGCCACATAAAGCATTTGAGTTGTAGGATCATATTTAAAATACATATATACAGACCCTGCTGGTTTCGGAGTGCCGCCTGAATATCCTAATACATCTGAGACATCTACTTTTATCGCATCGTCCCATTCGCCGGGCGACAGTACGCCGTCAATTGTCGGGACAGTACCTTGCGGTGTATTGAAGTTAAATGTGAACAAACTGTCGTTAACTTTTCCAAGCACTTCGTTCGAATAAACGCTTTGTCCTGTCGTATTAAATATGTTCACTACATAATAATAATTCTTTAACGGAAGTACCAATGAATCTGCGTAGCTTGTATTAGCGATATCAACCGCAGCTATTTTTGTGTACGGTCCTCCCGATACAATGCTTCTGAAAATTGCAACGCTATCGGATAATATTTCATGATCGACCGGTATATTTAACCTTGGCATCTTCCTGTTATTCAATACACTCATTGTATTTGATCCACCATTATTTTCTCCCGGATAATTATCCCCGACAATTTTTGCAATTTCCATTTTCTTTTGCGGACTTGTAAAGAATGAAGTCCAGTTAAGCAAAACTTCACCATTTAAGTTTGTAGTTGCACTCAAAGTAGGAGGAATAGTTGTAAATTGATCGAGTGCAAAATTAATATTTGGAGTTGTGTTGCCGTTGGTAACAACAACGCCGGTTACACTTCCGTAATTGTATCCCGGCTTTTCGGCCGAAATAGTATAAGTTCCGGCGGTTACATTTTGAATTGTATAATCGCCGTTAGAGTTTGTAACGGCAGAACGCGGAGTTCCAACAGCTTTAACTAAGACGCCGCTGTTATCGGTAGTGCCTGATAAGTTTACATTCCCGCTTATACTTCCACCGCCGAGATCAATTGATGCATAATAAATTAGGCCGCCATTTCCAAATGCACGTGCATGAACTGCTTTGCCGCCTGCAAATACTTTCTGGCCGTCATGGCTCATACTTACCGTAAAAAATGAACCGGGAGTTGTAACGCTGAATGTAACCTGTCCTGTGGCTACATCGAATACATACAGATCAGGTTTAGTATTATTCAGGTCACCCCAGGTAGCTGCAGCCGCAACTTTTCCGTCATCCGAGAGAGCTACACTCTGGACTTCATCGCCTGTCCCTGAATACACCCACCGCGGAGTTCCGTCGCCGTAAGTATCGAAACACATTATAGAGCCATCATAATCGGACGAATTAAATATTAGAGAGCCCGCTAATATGGTACTTCCATCAGCAGATATTGCAACAGCCGATGCCCAGTTTGTATAAATACCTACCGGCACATGATACTGCCAAAGCAAATTATACTGGTTGGTTGATGAGTCAAACATTCTTGCCTGCACAAAACCGCTGAGGTCTGCTGTAGCAATTATATTTCCGTCACCGCTGATAACTGCTGGCGATTCCGTGTTGTCAATAAATCGATCCCATATAAGAGTTCCGTCTGCGCTGTTAAGAACATACATATGCATGCGCCCGTTTATAATAACTCTGTTTCCGGAAGCCGAAAAATTAGCGCCTGTCCAATTTGAAATTTCACCTGCCGGGACAGCGAGCGTCCAGGCTATTGACGGAGTTCCGCCAGTTAAGTCAAGGCAGTATGCAACTGAAGTATTCCCGTTGCCTTGTGCCTGGGCAAGAAATACCACATGTGAACCGTCGCGTGTGACAGTTGCATATGTTGCATAAAGAGAGTCCGGCATTATTTGCTGGTAAGTTACGGTGCCGGTTGCTTGATTAAGCAAATCGAATTCCGTTCCCCTGGTAACGGCAAGCACCGAACCGTCATCCGACATACCGATGTTCGGATCATTGGGAACTGTAGAATATTCCCAAACGGGAATATTATTCACATCCGAATATAGAGAAGCTCTCATATTATTCAGTCCCCATGCAGTAAACGGAATACTTCCGTTGCCGTTCAATCTCACAGTATTTGCAATTGCAGCGGCATCCTGGAAATGCCATATTACATTTCCACCTAAGACATATTGAGGGCTTGTAATTTTGGTGTGAGGTATTTTATTATTAAAATTTTGTGTCCCCGGGGCAGCTTTTTTAGGAATTGTTTTAATGGCTGTCATATTCCCATTCTTAATTATCTGATTACCAACGAAACCTTTGTCCTGACTGTAGCCGTATGAGGAAAATAGGACAAAGACAAATAAAACGAAAAATGAAAACAGATTTTTTTGTACAGAAGTTTTCACATTTTGCCTCTTTCTATATAAACAAAAATTAAGTTTTAATTATTAATTAGATGATTTTTTTAGTTGTTCATGCCTCCTTTCAACTTTATTATTTTTCAAATTGTAGCCTACAATAATAATAAAATAAAAAGTTATCTTAAATTGTTTTGATAAACAATAATAGAAAGTCTGATTTTTACATTCATTAACAAAATATTAATATTTTTTAATTATTTATAGTTTTTTATCAATAAGATTAAGACGTCAAAATATAAGTTAATAATAGCAGCTTAATAATTTCTCGAATTTTTTTATGACCGGTTTTCAATACAAAAAATATTTTTGTTAATTTATTTTTGCGACTCAGAAGTAATTACAAATTTAAAATTAAAAAATGGGTGTTTGAATTTTCCCATCAGCCTTAGCCACAAAGGGAGTAATTGTTCGGTTCCTCTTGCAGTTGAAATATCGCCGACATCGAGAATATTATCTTCTTTCCATCCGGAAGAGACAAGCAGCTTTTTTACCTGATCTTTTGCACCGTCATCATTACTTCATGGCCTAATTGTGAAAGCTTTTCGGCAATCGTCTGGCCGACTATACCTGTTCCAAATACGCCGATTTTCATTTTACCTACTAATCTATTTTTTATTTAAACTTTAACAAATGCTATAATAATACGGGATATTATTTCTAATAGATACTTCCTGTTTTGTACATCATTAAAAAATAATGATCAAATCAAATTTCGAAATCCGAAATTAGGCTGCTGTTTACAAGTTAATATCGAATCCTTAACCTAAAAAACTAACGAATGTTAAATTAATTACTAACTTAAATTTAAAGAGATAACAGATATTTGCTTTTCAATGGTTCGTCAAAAACATTTTTCTTAATGTTGAAAATAATATAACCATCTCTGCTTATTTGTGCTTTGCCTGTTATTGAGAAAGCTTTGACATATTTTGCGATGAGATTATTTGTGTAAAGATTATAAATCGAGATTTCATTTGAATCGGCTGTTATTATATATTTTTGACCTTTATATTTTTTACCGGGAAACAATTCGCTAAAAAGTCGGCTGTTGTAGTTTGTTTGCTCTTTATTAGAATTGATTGCAACAGGAGTTTTTAATTCAAATAAATATGAATCTTTGTTTTCATAAACCTTAAAATCTTTTCCTACAATTACTTTTTGAGAATAATCATTTTCATTAAAGCCCCCGGCTTTTAAAGGACTATTTGATGCATATCGCTCGAGGAATTTATCCCATTTTCTTTCATCTGGCAAATCGTTTGTATCAATTTTTATTTGTTCTATCCCGGAGGAATTGGTTGAATATTTTCTGTACAGTTTTATAAAATTATTCATTCCTTCTGATTCAATTAGGAATTTTACATAAAGCCCGGATACCGGGTAAGTCATTGTCGCATCATAATTATAAAAGTCCTTTTTGCTTAACAAATTTTTGTAATCGAGATAACCGCTCTTTGAAAGGAACAAGCCCATGTTCAGGATGACATTTGGATTCCTCCCTCCTCTTCCGCCAAAAGCAACTGCAAATCCTTCTTGAAGAAACGGAAGAGTAAAAAGGTTTAGATTTTTTAATTTATAATTAATCAGAAGATGCATTAGTTCATGATAGTGACAATTGTAAGTTGTAATAATATAATCGTAAGGAATATAAAATAATCCTCTTGCTTCGTAGCCTGTCAAACTTTTAATTTCATTATTATCCTTGCAAAGGAAATAATAGATTTTTTCTTTTTCAAGTTTATGTTTTTGTGCATCATCAAATTGAAGAAGCTTGGTCATTTTATCGACAAATTCATCAAGCTTTTTCATTGAGTATTCATTAAAATAATCCGGGGCGCTGATAAAAAACTTAAAATATTTGCTCTCTTCCCGTTTCCAATTCTTTGAATAATAAAACGGCTTAGAAATTAAGAATGATTTGTAAAACAAATATTCAAGGGTAATTTTTTCGAAAGGGATAGAAAGAATAAGCTTAGAATAACCACTGTCAATATTTTCAACATGATGCTCATATTTTAAAGCTCCTTTTAGAATTTTTTCTTTTATAGTCGAATCGAGATCGTTCGATATCATGAATTTATTTTTCACTCCGTAATAT
>CAZKUR010000113.1:0-11011 GCA_964556005.1 uncultured Ignavibacteriaceae bacterium
GCTTTGGAAAATTTTGGTGGATTAGATATTTTAGTGAACAATGCTGGTATTAATAAAGATAATTTATTGCTGCGGATGTCTGAAGATGATTTTGATAGTGTAATTAAAACTAATTTGAAAAGTGTTTTTAATTACATAAAAGCAAGCTCAAAACCGATGCTCGGTCAGCGGTATGGAAAAATTGTCAACGTTTCATCGGTAGTTGGAGTTATCGGTAATCCCGGACAGGCAAATTATGTAGCGGCTAAAGCCGGAATAATTGGTTTTACAAAATCTGTTGCTAAGGAATTCGCTTCACGAAATATTTATGTAAATGCAATTGCACCCGGGTTTATTACTACGGATATGACTAATAAAATGAATGATAAGCAGAAAGAAGCTATTACTTCGCAAATCCCGTTAAAGAAATTGGGAACACCCGAAGATGTTGCCAAGTTAGTCTGTTTCCTTTCATCATCTGATTCCGATTATATAACCGGCCAGGTCATTCATGTTGACGGCGGCCTTGTAATGTAAATTAAATAAATGTGTTCGAAATAATTTTTAACATAATGTTAAACAAAAAAATCAAATAGGAGAAAATCATGGACGTTGAAGCAAAAGTTAAAGAAATAATAATGGATAAACTTGGAGTTGAAGATTCTCAAATAACTCCCGAAGCTTCTTTTACAAATGATCTTGGAGCAGATTCTCTGGATATAGTTGAACTGGTAATGGGATTTGAAAGTGCTTTTAACATTTCAATTCCTGATGAAGATGCCGAAAAAATCGGTACTGTCGGCGATGCTACGAAATATTTAAAGGAAAAATTGGGATAATCAATTAATAATACTCCCAATTATCCGTATAATTTTTTTATTTTTTTATAGGGAGTTTAATACTTACGGGAGAAATATATGAATAACAGAAGAGTGGTTGTAACCGGTATGGGAGCAATTACTCCGATTGGTATTGGTGTCGAAGAGTTTTGGCAGGGATTAATTAAAGGTAAAAACGGGATCGCTCCGATTACAAAATTTGACACTACGAATTTTGATACAAAATTTGCTGCCGAGGTAAAGGGTTTTGATCCTGAAAATTACCTCGACAAAAAAATTTTGCGGAGGCTGGATCCATTCTCACAGTTTGCATTGACTACTGCCGGCATGGCTTTTACAGATGCCGGCCTTAATGCTGATAAAATCGATAAAGAAAAATTCGGTGTCATCTTCGGAAGCGGCATCGGCGGAATGGTAACCCTCGAACAGCAGCACTGGAATTATTTCGAAGGGAAAAATCCTCATAAAATAAGCCCATTCTTTGTTCCGATGATGATTTCAGATATGGCAGCCGGGCAAATATCGATCAAGTTCGGATTAAAAGGGCCTAACTATGCAACAACATCTGCTTGCGCAACTGCCTCACATGCAATTGCCGATGCATTTATTTTGATTCAAAGAGGCAGCGCAGACTTGATGATGTGCGGAGGAAGTGAAGCTGCAATTACCGAAATGTCAATTGGCGGATTTAATGCTATGAGAGCTTTATCAACATGGAATGATAGATATTTGGAAGCATCAAGACCTTTCGATAAAGAAAGAAACGGCTTTGTTATGGGTGAGGGTGCAGGTACGATCATCCTTGAAGAATACGGTAATGCAGTAAAAAGGAATGCAAAGATTTACGCCGAGATTGTCGGGATAGGATTAACCGGGGATGCTTATCATATTACTGCTCCTGCACCGGGTGGTGAAGGTGCTGTAAGGTCGATGAAGGAAGCCATGCGTGATGCGGAAATTTCTCCCACGGATGTTTCTTATATTAATGCTCACGGAACTTCAACTCCTTTTAACGATGTAACCGAAACTATTGCAATAAAAACTGTTTTTAAAGAACATGCTTATAAATTGATCATTAGTTCAATTAAATCTATGACGGGGCATTTGCTGGGAGCTGCAGGCGGAATAGAAGCAATTGCTACCGTACTCTCGATTAAAAATAATATTGTGCCTCCTACTATAAATCTCACTGTTCCCGACCCGGAATGCGATTTAAATTACAGCCCGAATAAGGCAACTGAAACAGAAGTAAATTATGCAATTAGTAATACTTTTGGATTTGGCGGACACAATGCATCACTATTGTTTAGGAAATTTGAGGACTGAGTTTTGTGAGTTTCTTTTCCTGGATTAACGGTTGGTTAAAAAACAGAAGTAATATAAGGCGGAAAGAAAATTTTTCAAAATTGTTGACATCCGAAAAAATTAACGAGCTTCAACAATTAATTGGTTTCACCTTAAAAGATAAATCACATTACGTTCAGGCTTTAATCCATCGTTCATATCTCGAACAGCATGAAGAATTTGAAATTTCAAATGAACGCCTCGAATTTTTAGGAGACGCAGTTCTTAACCTTGTCGTCGCTCAATATTTCTATGATAATTTTCCTGACGAAGACGAGGGATTTCTTACCAAAACACGTGCAAGGATTGTCAACAGGCTTTCACTTGCAGAAGCCGCCGAAGAAATGAATCTGGCAAAGTATTTATTAATCAGCAAAAATCTGCAGAATACTTTTGCTAATGGTTCCAAAACTGTTCTTTCGGATGCTCTCGAAGCTGTGATTGGTGCAATTTACCTGGATGCAGGATTAACCGGGGCTAAAAATTTTATTGTGAATAGAATTGTCGATCCTATTGCAAAAGACGGCGATTACCTGATTGATGAAAATTTCAAAAGCCAGTTACTGGAATACGCTCAAGCAAATAAAATGGAAAATCCATCTTATGATGTAATTAAAGAAGAGGGTCCGCAACATGATAGGATATTCACTGTAAAAGTAAGAATAGGTAAAAGAGATTTTGGAAGGGGAAAGGGCAAAAATAAAAAGTCTGCTGAACAAAAAGCTGCAAAAGATGCTTTGAAAAAGTTAAATATTATAAAAGACTGAGTTGGAAAACATCAACGGATATTTTTATATAAGATACCATTTAATCCTCTATCCCGCTAACAAATAAATTCAAATTATTTAGTTAAATTTACTTCTGAAAATTTAGTTTTTTCAACATGTGTAGCCCAATTATTTTCAAATAATTTTTGTAAAATTTTTTTTAGAAAGAAATATATAGTATGCAGTTACTCGCACATCCTGATAAATTTGTCGATAGGCACATTGGACCAGACGATAATGTTTTAAATGAAATGCTTAAAGAAGTGGGGGTTGATTTAATGGAAAAATTAATCAACGAAACTATTCCCGCTTCAATCAGATTAGAAAAGAAATTAAATATAGATGAACCACTTTCCGAATATCAGTTTTTAGAAAAGATTAAAAGGATTGCTTCAAAAAACAAAGTATTCAAAAACTATATCGGTATGGGATATAACCATACAAAAACTCCGGCAGTAATTCAGAGAAATATATTGGAAAATCCCGGTTGGTATACCCAATACACTCCGTATCAGGCGGAAATTTCTCAGGGAAGACTGGAGGCCCTTTTAAATTTTCAAACGATGGTTATTGATTTAACAGGATTGGAAATTGCAAATGCATCACTGCTTGATGAAGCAACAGCAGCAGCCGAAGCAATGCACATGTTTTATGCTTTGAGAAAAAATGATTCTGCGGATACATTTTTTGTTTCTGAAGAATGCTTTCCTCAAACAATTGATGTAATCAGAACAAGAGCAAAAGCAATAGGTATTAAATTATTAATCGGTGATCATAAAAAACTTGAACTAACCGAGAACTTATTCGGAATTTTAGTCCAGTATCCTGCAGAGCAAGGTTCGATTTACGATTATAAAGCGTTATTTGAAAAGGCTCATCAAAATAATATTTATACAGTTGCTGCGGCAGATATATTAAGCTTGACTCTTCTTACACCTCCCGGAGAATTTGGTGCCGATTGTGCAGTCGGTTCCTGCCAGAGATTTGGTGTACCTATTGGATTCGGCGGCCCTCATGCAGCTTACTTTGCTACAAAAGATGAATTCAAACGTTATATTCCCGGAAGAATTATCGGAGTTTCGGAAGATGCTCAGCATAACCGTGCTTACAGGATGGCGCTGCAAACAAGAGAGCAGCACATCAGGCGTGAAAAAGCTACGAGCAATATTTGTACTGCCCAGGTTTTATTGGCAATTATGGCAGGAATGTTTGCGGTTTATCATGGACCGGAAAGATTAAAAGCAATTGCCGAAAGAATTCATAAGTTATCCAAAGTTCTTGAACTTGCATTAAAAGAAATCGGTTATGAGCAAGTAAACGATTATAACTTCGACACTCTTAAAATCGTTCCTAATAAAAATACTCCTGAAAAGATTGAAAAAATTAGAAACGAAGCTTTAAAGAATAAATTAAATTTCAGATATATAGACGATAGTTCAATTGGAATTTCAATCAGCGAAGCGACAAACTTCGGTGATCTTCTGGAAATTATTAATGTTTTCTATTCCGTTGAAGGTAAAAAACTTGATGAAGAAAAAATTAAAAAGTTTACTTCAGAAGTTAAAATAGAATTCCCTGAGAATTTTGCAAGAAAGAGTAAATACCTTCAGCACCCGGTTTTCAATGCATATCATTCTGAAACGGAAATGATGAGATATTTAAAGAGCCTTGAAAATAAAGATCTTTCACTTGTGCATTCGATGATTCCACTCGGTTCATGTACGATGAAGTTAAATGCAGCAACCGAAATGCTTCCGATTACCTGGCCTGAATTTGCAAGGCTGCATCCTTTCGCTCCTAAAGATCAAACCGAAGGCTACATGGAATTGATTGATGAATTAAAAAAGGATCTTGCTGAAATTACAGGATTCGATGATATCTCTTTTCAGCCGAATTCCGGTGCACAGGGTGAGTTCAGCGGGCTGCTTGTTATAAAAGCATTTCATGAAGATAGAGGAGAAGAACATAGAAATATTGTACTCATTCCGGCCTCGGCACACGGAACAAATCCTGCGAGTGCAGTTATGGCAGGAATGAATGTAGTAGTAAGTAAAACAGATGAACATGGAAATATCGATGTTGACGATTTAAAAAATAAAGCAGAAAAATATAAAGATAACCTTGCCGCTTTAATGGTAACATATCCATCAACGCATGGAGTATTCGAAGAAGATATAAAAGAAATATGCAAAATCATTCATGATAACGGCGGGCAGGTTTACATGGACGGTGCAAATTTAAATGCTCAAGTCGGTTTAACAAATCCTGCAATAATAGGTGCCGATGTTTGTCATCTTAATTTGCACAAAACATTTTCAATTCCGCACGGCGGCGGCGGACCGGGAATGGGTCCGATTGCCGTTGCTAAACATTTAACTCCTTATTTACCCGGACACCCGGTTGTTAGAGTCGGCGGTGAAAAATCTGTTCATGCGGTTTCGGCAGCACCATGGGGAAGTGCAGATATCCTCATAATTTCATATGCTTATATTAAAATGATGGGAGCAGAAGGATTAACTAAAGCTTCACAGGCTGCAATTTTAAATGCTAATTATATCAAAGCAAAACTTGAATCGCAGTTTAAAGTTCTTTACTCAGGTAAAAAAGGTAGAGTAGGGCATGAATTAATTTTCGATATGAGAGAATTTAAGAATACCGCTCATGTTGAAGTTGAAGATATTGCAAAAAGATTAATGGATTACGGTTATCATGCACCAACGGTTTCATTCCCTGTTGCCGGCACTTTAATGGTTGAGCCTACGGAAAGTGAATCGAAATATGAATTGGATAAATTCTGCAATGCACTCCTATCTATAAGAGAAGAAATCCGGGAAATCGAAGAAGGCAGCACAGATACAAATGATAATGTATTAAAAAATGCTCCTCATACATCTGTTGCTGTTATTGCCGGTGAATGGAATCATCCCTATACGAGAGAAAAAGCCGCATTTCCGGTTCATTGGACTAAAGTAAATAAATTCTGGCCTTCGGTAGGTAGAATTAATAATGCTTACGGAGATAGGAATCTGGTATGCAGTTGTAACCCCATTTCTGATTACATTGAAGAATTTGTATCTTAGGTTTATTATTAAAGCCGGGTTATTTATTTTTATAATATCTAAATCAACCCGGCATTTTTATATTTAAATACGGAAGTAAAGATTCAAAATTTAAAATCCTTTAAACTCGCAAAAATAAAACCTGTTTTGTTGATAATAATTTTAACGCTAATATCGGCAAAATTCTTATTTCCGCAGAATGGGGATTCCTTAGTTTATCACGGAAATTATTCTATTAAAGTAGATTCAATTAATTTAAGCGGCAATGAAACTACAAAGAATTTCATAATCTTAAGAGAATTAACATTCAGCGTCGGCGATACGGTAAATCATCAAATACTTAAATACAACCGGGAAAGAATATACAGCTTAAATATTTTTACACAAGTTGATGTTATACCTGCGTTGTCTCGCGGCAGAAATATTATTTACATTAAAGTTGAAGAAAGCTGGTATATTTATCCTCTGCCGTTCGTCGATATCCGTGAAAGAGATTGGAAAAAATTATCATTCGGAGTTTATCTTATTTTAAAAAACTTTAGGGGCAGAAATGAATTACTAACCGGACGTATTTCATTAGGCTATGATCCCTCTTTTTCTGCGTCGTATTACACTCCAAATCTTTTGAGAGACAAGGATATATCTTTTCAGGTTGATGCAACATATTTAAAAGCAAAGAATAAAAGTGCAGTTGCCAAATATTACTACGGTTCGGATTTCAATCAAAAATTTATTACGACAGGTATTAAACTCGGTAAACGCGTTGGATTTTATAATTGGTTCGGTTTAAATATGCGCTACGATTATGTCGAAACTCCATTCTACATCCCGGGTATTAATGCTTCCAACAGCAGAATCGACAGGTATCCTTCAATCGGTTTGGACTATGTATATGATACGAGAGATCTTGCGCAGTTTGCAAAGGATGGAATTTATGCATCAGCATCATATTACTTGAAAGGTTTTGGAATTGATGATATCAATTACCAGGTTTTTACAATGGATTTTAGAGAATACAGGCCTATCGTAGGTGACCTATTTGGTAAATGGAGAATAACAAGTCGTATTACATCAGGAAGAAACATCCCTTATTATGACGATTCGTTTCTCGGCTATAATGAAAGAATCAGAGGACATTTTTATACACTTTATGAGGGTAATAATTATTATTTAGGCACACTTCAATTCGATTACCCGATAATAAAAGACTTTAATCTAAATCTAAATTTTATTCCGATTATTCCAAAAGAATTGCTTTCATACAGGTTTGCACTTTATGCCGAAATTTTCGGCGATGCCGGAGGTACAAAGTTTAGAGGACAGTCATTTGGAATTAAGAACATAAGTTCAGGGTACGGCACAGGCTTGACTTTTTTAGTGCTGCCGTATTCTATAGTTAGATTGGAATATGCATTAGATGAATATCATAATTCGGAATGGATACTGGATGTTGGAGCATCTTTCTAATATAGAGCTATATTTCGCACCTCCTCATCAATTTTCAGGAGATAAGCTCGTTATAACCGGTGAGGAATTCCGGCATGCCGTTAAAGTAATGCGTCATAAAATAAACGATACAATTTATGCAACCGATGGCGCCGGAAATTTTTTTACGTGCAGAATACTTGCAATAAATAAAACTAATATTGAAGCGGAAATAATAGAACAAAAAAAACATGAAAATAAATTTGATGGAATTTATTTTGTAATTCCCAAATTAAAAAGTTCAGATAGATTTGAATTTGCTCTTGAGAAAAGTGTCGAATGCGGCATTACCAACTTCATAATATTTAATGCAGAAAGAAGCATTTCAAAATCAAATAAAATAGAAAGATGGGAAAAAATTTGTCTTTCCGCCATGAAACAGTCCATTCGTTTTTTCCTCCCTGTTATAAAAACAGTTGATTCCCTCAACGAGATTTCTGATATTAACGAAGTCAATTTTGTTTTCGAACAGAATGTCGATAAAAAATTTGTAAATATAAATCTTAATAAAGAGAAAAAATTTTATTTTATCTTCGGCCCGGAAGGCGGCTTAAGCGAAAATGAATTGAGCCTTTTTAGGCACGATGATTTGTATAATTTATCCGGTCACCGTCTTCGCAGCGAAACTGCAATTATAAAATGCGCCGGTATTATCGGTGATTTAATATAAAATAAAAGTAATTTTAATTATTTCTGAATGAATAAAATTTTTAAAATATTTTTATACTCATCTTTACTTCTATCTTGCCTAAGTTTCTTATCATGTGGCAGTTCCGAAAGATTTACATCCGAGAGAGACAGCAGTCCGCACGAAAGAGAATCTGAAACACCAAACGACAGTAAAAGTGAATTCAGTCAATTTAATAATTTGAAGGTTCTGGAAAGCGAAACCGGTGAAGCTTCTTATTACGGCAAGAAATTTAACGGAAGAAGAACCGCAAACGGAGAAAAGTACAACATGTATGCTTTAACTGCCGCACATGTTTCGTACCCATTTAATACGATTATCCGGGTTACTAATTTGGAGAATAATAAAATTGTAATAGTTAGGATAAACGACAGGTATCCTACTTCAGGAAAAAGAATAATTGATCTTTCGTATGAAGCTGCAAAAACCATTGGAATGATAAAGAGCGGAACTGCCGAAGTAAGGCTGGATGTGCTGAAGTGGGGAGAGAAATAATCCTCAAAATCCATTCAAAATTAAAATCATACCATTCATCATAATTCAATTTAATTTAAAACTAAAAAAATGCACTTTTGCTGGTAACCTATAAAGATTTGAAGGGGTCTTATAGTGTATTGAAATAAAATATCTTTGTTTGGAGAAAATTATTGTCTATGAAAAAATTATTTCTACTTTTAATTCTTATAATTACCGCTAAAATATTTTCTCAAAACACCGATACTTTAAAACAAATCATACTTAAAAAAACTAATGCAGATATTAAAATTGACGGTGTGATAGATCCTGTGTGGAGTACCGCAGATTCCGCTTACAATTATTTTCAAATGCAGCCTTATTACGGCAAGCAGCCAACCTGGCCGACAGTTGCTAAGCTTCTAACCACGGATGATGCAATCTATTGTTTAATAATAAATTATGAACCTAAAAAAGATATAGTGCCGTTTACCGGAACTCTTGATAACACAAACGGCGAGTATGTTTCTCTGATGCTTGATACTTTTCATGACAGAAAAACTGCTTATAAATTTATTGTTTCTGTTTCCGGGGTAAAAGGCGATGCAAGACTTTTAGACGATGCACGAACCCGCGATTATAACTGGGACGGTATTTGGTTTTCCGCAACAAAAATTTATGATTGGGGATGGGTTGCTGAAATGAAAATCCCGTACAAATCAATTCAGTACAATAAAGAATTAAATTCGTGGGGACTTGATTTTGATAGATGGATTCCGGCTTTGAATGAAGATCTTTACTGGAATAAATATGCGCAAAATGAAGGACAGAGGGTTTCCAAATTCGGTGAATTGATTTTCAAAGATTTCAAACCTACAATACAAGGATTGAACCTTGAAATTTATCCTGTTGGAATTACAAAAGCTTCATACTTGCAGGACAGCAAATATAAAATAGATCCAAATGCAGGGCTTGACGTTTTTTATAATCCGTCGCCGAGCTTAAAGTTTCAGTTAACTGCGAATCCCGATTTTGCACAAATAGAAGCTGATCCGTATGCATTCAATATTTCACGTTATGAAACTTATTATAATGAACGAAGGCCTTTCTTTACTGAAGGTAATGAAGTCTTTATGCCTTCCGGCAAAGAAAGAAACACAGGCTTTTATAGTCCTCTCGAATTATTTTATTCAAGAAGGATTGGCAAGAAATTGCCGGATGGTAGTGAAGTGCCGATTATTTTAGGAACAAAAGCCTTCGGAAGAATCGGCGACTGGGAATACGGTGGTTTCCTTTCGGCGACGGATCAAAAAAATTATTCCTATAATGATTCAACTTTAACCGAACCGCGAGCCTTATTTGGTGCTGCACGAATTAAGAAACAGTTTGATGAAAACTCTTCTGTTGGCGGACTCTTCGTTGGGAAACAAACAAAGGATAGCACTTATGGAGTAGTTGATATCGACGGAGCATTCAGGCAGACAGGTTGGCAGCTTTCCTATCAGATAGCCAGATCGATAAAGAATTCGAATGGAGATTTCGGAGGTTCGCTTGGCTTTCTATCATTAGGCAGTAAATGGTGGGTGCTGTTTAGAGGCAAATACATCGGTAACAATTTTGATGTTAACCAGGTAGGATATGTTCCTTGGATAGGAACTCGAGAGATAACCGCACTTACCGGCCCAAACTGGTTTTTTGACAAAGGTGCCATAAGCGGAATTCTTATATTAGGCGGTTTCTTTACAAATTATAAACATGCGGAAAATTATACAGATCATTCCGCAGTTCTTGATTTGAATATGTCTTTAAGATCCGGTTCGAATTATGAACTTACCTTTATAGTTGGAAAATCGAAAGACCAAGGGATAAAATATAATTCCTATGAAATTGACTATAGCAGCAACTTCCACATGAGCGATAAATGGAACGGAGATATTTACGGAGGTTATTCAAAGACATATAATTTCAACAGAGACTATTTAGCTTTCTATTCGTGGCATGGCCTGGATTTTCAATGGAATGCAATCGATATTCTTCAACTTGGTACCTCGTACAGTATGTATATCGAGGGAAAACCGGGCGGCGCAGTTGAAGATATAACTTACAATGCACGTCCGTACTTTTCATTAACTCCGGTGAATAATCTTAATATTAGAGTTTATGTGGATAATTTATTTAATTCATCGACTGACCATATGGAACAAATAATAAGCGGACTTTTATTCTCATATAATTTCCGTCCCAAAAGCTGGATATATTTTGCATACAACGAAGTCGACAACAGAAGCGATCGATATGATATAAATGGAAATTTACTTCCTCCGAAAATGCATATTGCCGCAAGAGCAGCGGTTGTAAAGATTAAATATTTATACTATTTCTAAATTTTTGTTTAAT
>CAZKUR010000114.1:0-10956 GCA_964556005.1 uncultured Ignavibacteriaceae bacterium
AAATTATTGTTAAGCGGGTTCCTTTGTCGGTGAAAGTTTCGATGCTGCTCGAACAACTGAAAATCGTGCCGCACTAAATTGCACAAGTCAGGAGATATTCCCAACATGCAACCATTCATCCATGCTATATTGTTAATAAACCTCTAAACCTTTATTCAATATGTTCGTACGATAAAATCTCTATTCCCAATAATGAAGTTTAGAGACTAATCAAATCATTATAAATAATAAACGCCATCAAAAGTAAAAGCAAAACGAAACCCGTTTGTTGAATTGCATATTTTACTTTAACAGGGATCTCACGTTTCATAACCGCTTCAATAATAATAATAACCAGGTGCCCGCCGTCCAAAACAGGGAAAGGCATAATATTAAGTATAGCCAAACTCAAACTCAACAAACCGAGGAAAACCAGAAAACTTGGCAACCCGGAGTTTGCTTGTTGAGTTGCAAATTCCGCAATCTTTATCGGTCCACCAAAGGCTTTACCGAAAGCAATTTTCCCCTCGAAAACTTTTCCCAGCATGCTGAAAGTTAAATCGGTCACCCGGGCAATATCTTTCCAGCCGTAATAAAAAGATGCAAAGAAACCGTAAGATTTAAATTCAATCGGTGCATTTGAATTTTGAGCTAATTCAACACCTATTTTACCGTCAGCGCCGGGAGTTGCTGCAACTTGTACAGTGTCTTTCCCGCGTAATAGCTTGAAAGGAATCGCTTCATTCTTATGACTTGAAATAATCTGTATAGTCTGCTGCATGCTGTAAATTGTCGTATCGTCGATTGCCAGGAACAGGTCGCCTTTTTTGAGTCCGGCTTTTTCGGCAGGAGAGTTGTTTAAAACACTTCCGACTTCAGGCTGGAATCCGGCAGGAATTAAAAATAAACTTTTCGACTCATTATCCGGGATATTTTTTCGCGGTATTGTTATTTCCGATAATTTCCCGTTTCGTTTAACCTCGACCTGTACATCTTGGCCAAGCGTATTTATAAAAATATCGTTCCGGATATCGCTCCAATTTTCAACCGGCTTATTATTTATGGACAGTATTTTATCCCCGGGTTTAAACCCAAGTGAATCAATAATAGTATGCGGCTGCACATAACCAATCTTCGTAGTTGTAATAATCTGCTCGCCTTGGAAGAAATTTTTTCCCCAGAAAATCATAAGAGCTAACAGCAGGTTCATTAATACGCCGGCAGTTATAACGAATGTTTTTTTCCAAGCGGATTTAGATCGGAACTCGTAGGGCTTCGGTTCGTTATCTGCAAAGTCCGCATCAAAACTTTCATCGATCATTCCGGCTATTTTTACATATCCGCCGAGTGGAAGCAGGCAAAGCCGGTAGTCGGTATGTCCCTGCCCGTCAAAATCTTTTGGCAGCTCCCCGAAGGAAAAACCGTTTATCTTGTTCCATCCGAAAAGTCTTTTCCCGAATCCTATTGCAAAAATATCAGCTCGCATTCCGCTTAATTTCGCAGCGGCAAAATGCCCGAATTCGTGAACAAAAACTAAAATTCCTATAGTTATTGCAAAATAAATTACATAATCCATTAAGTAAGAATCTCCTTGTTAATTTAGGGCAGATGTAAATTCTCTTGTAACCTTATCGCATTGGATGATGGTTTCCAAATCCGGTTTCTTATGATTTTCAATTTTTTCGAGCGCAATTGAAATTAATCCGGGAATTCGGGAGAATTTAATTTTTCCTTTGAGAAATTTATCAACAGCAACCTCATTCGCAGCGTTAAGAATACACGGTGCGGTTCCTTCAGCAGAAAGTGCATCAAAAGCCAGCTTTAAACATTCAAATTTATTGATATCAGGCGTAAAAAATGTGAGTTCTTTAATTTCGGTGATTTTTGCCCGCTGAAAATCACTTTCGTATCTTTCAGGGAACGAAAGAGCATATTGTATGGGAAGCTTCATATCAGGCGGCCCTAATTGAGCTTTTATGGAACCGTCTACAAACTGAACCATCGAATGAATAATTGATTGCGGATGAATCACTACCTCTATTTTATCTTTGGGTAAATTGAAAAGCCACCTTGCTTCGATTACTTCCAGACCTTTATTCATTAATGATGCCGAATCGATTGTAATTTTATTTCCCATTTTCCAGTTGGGATGATTCAATGCTTCTTCCACCGTTACTTCATGGAAGTCATCTTTATCTTTGTGTAAAAATGGTCCGCCTGAAGCAGTAAGAATTAATTTCTCAATTTCATGATGTTTTTCCCCTACGAGGCATTGGAAGATAGCACTGTGTTCCGAATCCACAGGGATGATTTCCGCACCATGTAATTTGCTAAGTGTTGTAATAAGTTCGCCTGCAGCTACGAGAGTTTCTTTGTTGGCAAGTGCAATTCGCTTTCCTCTCTTTATAGCTTCAATTGTCGGCGCTAGACCAGCAAAACCAACCACAGCTCCTATCAAAATATCATATTCGGATTCGGCAGCAACGGTAGATAAACATTTACTACCAGTCAAAACTGTGCATCTGCTTTTTAATTTATTTTCCAAAATTAATGCAGATGCGTTATCATTGACTACAACCACTTCCGGATGGAACTCATTTATTTGTTCCTCAAGAAGTGAAATATTTTTATTGGCCGTTAATACGGAAACCTGAAACTTACGGGGAAACTTCCTGATTACATTAAGAGCGTTTACTCCGATTGATCCCGTTGAACCATATATTAATACTCTTTTCATATTTCCTTAATTAGCAAGCAATTAAGCTATTAATAATCGCTTTTTTAATCAATGTAAATATAATTAACTAATATATAAGTATAGTAGAGTCAGACCTAATCTTTTATTAAGTAACTCACCTTACACAATCAACAACTTTTTGAATGATGGAATGTTGGAATTATGGAAAATATGAGACAATTCCAACATTCCATTTTTCCAATATTCCAAGGGGTGCGTAACATAAGTTAGTAAGCTATTTCTCAAAAATTTTTATCTGAAAATATTATTTTCTTGAATTGAGTCTGAAAAATGAAGATGTCACTTTCTTTAGTAAAATTCTCATCCTATCCTTGGCTATTTTAAATTTTTCAGAACAAGATAAAACACACTAAAGGATTTAAATCTATGGCATTTTTGTTAATTTCGTATGTTTATAGTCAAAAAATAATTATGACTAAAATGAAGACATTTACTCAATATGAACCATATTTTGAAGATTTCACTAAAAAACTATGTGTATAAATAAAAGACACTTTAAAATTGATTGGAATCATATTCTAAAAAATTTTATGAAAATATGTTTTAATGGATTCTGAAATTATGGTGAGTTTTAAAACTTACTTAGGGAAAATAATGAGAATAGAGTAAAAATTCATAAGAATTTAGCTTCAAAATTATTCGAGTGCAGTCATAAAAAAATCATGTGCAATTTAGAATACAAAAAATACTGGCATATTATTTTCGAAAACTAAAGCCTGCTATTTGAAATTTTTCAATGTTCGCCTTTGGATCGTATTATTTCGGGATGACAAGTTTAAGCGTTCGCCGACTTAAATACTATTTTAGTCGGTTATTTGAATATGCTCAATTTGGATCACATAATGTCTAGATTCATTGCGCTTACCTTTTATCCGGCCTAATTTAGAAATGTAAATTATTTTTATTCACAATAATGAGGTAATATTTGAAATCATTAAGGAAAATAATTTTAGCCTTGGCAATGATTTCTTTGGTAGGATTTACAGTTATGGAAAATGATGATGTTAAAAATAGTAATGAACCGGTATCAAATGAAAATCTTACGGTTATTAACGACGAAGTAAATATGCTGAATACATCAATAATAAAATATGAAGATAAAGGGGAAATGATAGCATCGTGGTACGGACCGCGATTTCATGGAAAGTTAACTGCAAACGGTGAAATTTATAACCAGATGGCATATACTGCGGCCAGTAAAGTGCTGAAGTTCGGTACTCTGTTGAAGCTTACTAATCCTAAAAATCAAAAAACAGTTATTGTAAGAATCAATGATAGAGGGCCTTACATCAGAGGCCGGCAATTAGATCTCTCTAAAGGCGCTGCAATTAGTCTCGGTATGATTGGCTGCGGTGTAGCTAAACTTAAAGTTGAAGAGATAAGCCTTAAAGGGGTTAATTTCCCTGTCATTACGCTTAATTAGTGAATGTTTATTATTAAATAAAATTAAGAACCCCTGATAACTTCAGGGGTTTTTTTTTATTTCAACTTTCTCCCGGAAAAATTTCACCAATGATTTTATTAAATTTGCTTTATGGTTTGATTCTTCCTTCAACCAAAGATTAAATTATATTTTAGTATTCCAATTATTCACGGATATTTTTTAAATGAAAAAACTAAACGTAGGCTGCGGAAAAGATATCAAAGACGGATATATAAACCTGGATGTAGTCGATTACGGCGGAAATCAAATTCACGATTTGAACAGTTTTCCCTACCCCTTCGAGGAAAATACTTTTGATGAAATTTACGCATCCCATATTCTCGAACATCTGAATAACTTCCATGACAGCGTAACCGAGCTTTATAGGATTTCCAAACCGAATGCAATTATAATAGTTTATGCCCCTTTCTTCTTAAATACAAAATTTTTCGGAGAACCGGATCATAAAATTCCTTTCTCTATTAGAACATTTGATAATTATGAATACATCGCTAACCGCAAATTGAAATTTTATGAAAAGTGGAAACTAAACCACCGTACAAACTATGAGGGCAAAGCTCAATTCGAGATAATTGATAAGCGGTTTATTACTTCTCACTTTGCAGTATTAAAGTGGATTGATCTCTTTGTAAATATCGAGCCGGTAATTTATGAAAGATTTTTTGCCGGAATCTTTTCTCCTGAAGAGGTCTATTTCAAGCTGAGAGTAATTAAATAGATTTCTGACTATCCTTTTCTTTGAAAGAAACATTTACAAGTATCGAAAAAAGTAAAATGAAACTGAGTTGAAATGCTTGATTTTATACAGCTTGCACGAGTATTATTTTTTAATCTTTATTAGTACGGGCAATCATTACAAAAAAAATATCTATATACAGCAATAAAACTCTAATTATTAATTCAATCTAAGAAACTTTAAATCTAAACTTTTTTAAAAATTCGGCAGTATCTTTATTATTTACTTGCAATGTATAATTATTAAATTCTCTTCTTAAGTCATAGTTTTTTCTCATAGAATCGAAATATAGTTTCCTTTTAAAAGTATCTATATCAAGCATTTTCAGCATATGTTTTTTTTCATTTTCGATTTGATAAATCGTTGACGAAATTGAGTAAAAAATTTGCTCTAAACTCATGGAATCATTATTTAATTTAAAAATAGAACCGGAAACAGGCGGCAAGGAGGGTTTCCATTTCTTCTCCTGTTTTAAGAATTCGCATAACGAATGATAAATCATTAAAGTGCCGTTTACTTTTCCTTCGAGGCTGTAGCCTGCGATATGCGGGGAGGCAATAAAACATTTTTTCAGCAGATTTGTATTAATAAGAGGTTCATTCTCCCAAACATCCAATACAACGGTAAGATCCTTTCTGTCAATTGTATTTAGCAATTCATTGTTATCAATAACCGGCCCACGAGAAGTATTAAAAATTACGGCACCATCTTTAATTTTATCCAGCTGCTTTCCGTCAAACAAATGGAAAGTTCGATCTTCATCTTGATTTAAAGGTACATGCAAAGAAATTATATCGGCATTCATAAGTTCGTCCAGTTTAAGATATTCACTATCCCCGGTTTTTCTCTTCAAAGGCGGGTCGTTCTTAAGAACTTTCATACCGAGATAGCTGCAATATTTAGCAAGCCTGCCGCCGATATTACCAACTCCCACAATGCCGATTGTCAGGTCCCTGAAACGTAATTTTTTGTCATGTGTAACTTTACTCAATGCAGTAAGCACATATTCGGCAACGGCATCAGAGTTGCAGCCTGCCGCACTCGAAAATTTAATTCCCGCTTTATCCAAATACTCGGTATCGACATGATCAGTACCAATTGTAGCAGTGCCGACAAACTCAACATTTGTATTTTGCAGCAATTCTTCCGTTACATTTGTTACCGAACGAATGATTAAAATATCCGCATCTGTTAGAATGTTATTATCTATGCTGCGCCCTGGTAGTAATTCAATATTTCCGAATTGCGAAAAAGCATCTTCAGCAAAAGAAATGTTTTCGTCGATAACAATTTTCATAATGCGGATTTATCCTAAAATGTTTTATCTTATAAATAAGACTTAACAACCAAATAACTTAATAATAAACACAATACTTTATGGTTGTTAAGAGAAAGTCATTGTTTTTTCAGAAATAATAGTCTATTTTTTTAGTTCAATTTTTAAAATTTATACAAGTTTAAACACTAATGTAAAACCTTCCACGATCACTTAAAAATACATAGAAGGAGGTGCAGATGCTGACTCAACTGCTCAAGCCGGAAATTAAATCTCTAATTGAAGAAAGAAAACTCAGCACCTTAAAGGAAGTATTAAGAGAGTGGTCGCCTACCGATATTGCGGAGTTAATCTCCGATGCCCGTGAAAATGACCGTGCAATTATTTTCCGTCTTCTTCCCCGTGACCTTGCTGCAGATACATTCGAATATCTTGAACTGGATTTGCAGGTTAACCTGCTTAAATCAATGGGGAAAGAGGAAGTCGCTAATATTCTGAATGAAATGGCCCCTGATGATCGTACAGCTTTACTCGAGGAATTGCCCGGTACGGCAGCAAAACAATTAATCACTCTTTTATCTGCAGAAGAACGGAAAATAGCAACTACACTGCTCGGCTACCCTGAAGACAGCGTCGGGCGTTTGATGACTCCCAATTATATAGCCGTTAAACCTGGGTGGACTATTAAAGAAGTTTTGGATTATATAAGAGAAAACGGGAACGACAGCGAAACATTAAATATAATTTATGTGATTGACGATAAAGGAAAATTAATAGATGATATAAAAATCCGTGAGGTTTTACTCGCACCGCTTGGAAACAGGGTGCTTGACTTAATGGATAAAAATTTTGTTGCCTTAAATGTTACCGATGATCAGGAAAAGTCAGTAGTGATTTTCAAAAAGTACGACCGTATTGCACTTCCGGTCGTAGACCAATTCGGTGAACTGATCGGAATTGTTACCGTAGATGATGTATTCGATGTTGCAGAAGAAGAAGCGACTGAGGATATTCATAAAATCGGAGGCTCGGAAGCGTTGGAGGAATCTTACTCGACAATTCCCCTCTTTCCAATGTTTAAAAAAAGAGTGGGTTGGCTGGCAATGTTGTTTATCGGAGAAATGTTTACCGCAACGGCGATGGGTTTCTTTGAACTTGAAATAAAAAAAGCTATTGTCCTTTCTCTTTTCCTGCCGTTAATAATTTCTTCCGGCGGAAATTCAGGCTCTCAGGCTGCGACTCTGGTAATACGCGCTATCTCACTTGGAGAAATTAAAATAAGAGATTGGTTCTTCGTTTTAAGAAGGGAAATTATTACAGGTGTTTTACTTGGAGCTTCATTAGCAGCCATCGGTTTTTTAAGAATCTCTGTTTGGCAGGGCGTGGCCGATGCTTACGGGATTCATTGGTTCGTTGTAGGTTTAACCGTTAGCTGCGCTTTAATCGGTGTTGTGCTTTGGGGAACTTTAGCAGGTGCGATGCTGCCTGTTATTCTTAAGAAATTAGGCGCCGACCCTGCTACATCTTCAGCACCCCTTGTCGCTACACTGGTTGATGTAACGGGATTGATAATATATTTTTCAGTAGCTCAAGTAATTCTGAGAGGTACTTTATTGTAGTTATAAAAAACAATTTTCAAAATTTTTTATAAGATATTGTATATAATTTTAACTTGAAAATATTCACGGAATAAATCAACTTTTCATTCTTTACATCATGATATAATTCATTATCGTTTGTATCTAAAAACTGTAACTTTTCGCTTAAAAATTGAAAAAACAGCAAAATTTTAGGTGGTTTTCTTTGAAATAAAGACCGTGAGTGATTACATTTATGTGTTGAATTTTGAAAGTGTCGGATGCACAGCAAAAAGATGAGGTCAAACTGTACTCTTAAATTTATTAAGGTTGCCTCGCGGTACACCCCTCGTTGAAATTTATAATTACAATTATGATTACTTGAAAAGAATAATATTCTAATTTCTGTCTTTTCAATTTTAGAGAAGTCTGCTAGTTAATTTTTATTAGGTATGTTATTTAAAATTGAGGATGTGGCTCACAATGCGAAGCTGTGTTTAAATTAATGTTTAAATGTAATACTTAACAATTTTTTTACAAATTATAATATTATTAAATTTCATAAAGCAATGAAGTTTGTTGTTGTAAATTAGAAATTGTTAATATAATCTTACTCTAAAACGTAACATTTACCTGAAGCAGTAATCAGTCTTTTCTTAAAAAATTATCCGGGAATTATTCAATTATCCGAATTTTACTCTGCTTTGATATATAGTTGGGATTAACTTAATGAAAAAAATTATTTCCGTAGTCGGTGCACGCCCTAATTTTATGAAAGTTGCGCCGCTGCACAGGGCTTTTCAAAAATATAAATCAGAAGTAAAACATTTAATTTGTCATACGGGCCAGCATTATGATCATAATATGTCGAAAATATTTTTTGAAGATCTTGAAATGCCGAAACCGGATTTCTATCTTGGGATTGGATCAGGCTCGCATTCCGAGCAAACCGCAAGGATAATGATCGAATTCGAAAAAGTTTTAATCTCGGAAAAACCCGACCTTGTTATTGTTGTCGGCGATGTTAATTCAACCATTGCATGCAGCCTCGTTGCATCGAAACTTCTAATTAAAGTAGCTCATGTTGAAGCCGGACTCCGCAGCTTCGACAGAACTATGCCCGAGGAAATAAACAGGCTTCTCACCGATGCCATTGCCGATTATTTGTTTGTTACCGAAAAAAGCGGAATTGAAAATCTTAAAAATGAAGGCGTACAAAGCGAAAAAATTTTTTTTACAGGCAATGTCATGATAGACAGTCTTGTGTATTTTATTCCTAAAGCGGATAAATCAAGTATCCTTAAAGATTTGAATCTCGATTCATCGAATTTTATCGTGATTACAATGCACCGCCCTTCAAATGTTGATTCAAAAGAATACCTTGAGAAATTTTCCTCTACATTATCAAAATTGGCTGATAAAAGAAAAGTAGTATTCCCGGTTCATCCCAGGACAAAAAGGAATTTAAACGAATTCGGCTTAAATAATCATAAAAACGATAACCTTTTATTAATTGACCCGATTGGATATATCGATTTCTTAGCTTTATTAAAGAATGCAGGGCTGATTATTACAGACAGCGGCGGAATACAGGAAGAATCGACTTTTCTTGGTATCCAGTGCCTGACCGTTAGAGAAAATACCGAAAGGCCTGTAACAGTTGAAGTGGGAACAAATCAACTTATCGGTACAAATTTAAGAAATGTAGAGGATGCTGCTCTATCGATTTTAAATGGAAATAAAAAAAGCGGCCGGATTCCCGAACTATGGGACGGGAAAGCTGCAGAAAGAATAGCCGGATTTTTGCTTAATTAAGAATAAAAATAATTTTAATTGGAACGTAAAATTCATTAAACAATATAAATTAACTTATTAAAAAGAAAATATTAGAAAGTCTCATATGGCAAATAATACAAACTACTTATTATCAAAAATAAAAGATAAGTCGGCAATCGTGGGTATAATCGGTCTTGGGTACGTCGGCCTGCCCCTGGGCCTTGAATTTGCCGCCAAAGGCTTTAAAGTTCTCGGTTTTGATGTCGATAAGAGAAAAATACCTCTTCTCGAAAAAGGAAAAACATATATTAAACATATAAAATCGGAAAGAATTAAAGAAGCGATAGGAAGCGGAAAATTATCCGCAACCAGCGACTTCAGCAGGCTGCCTGAAGCTGATGCGATTATTATTTGTGTGCCGACACCTCTTGATGAACATCGCGAACCGGACATGTCGTATGTAGTTAATACTGCAGAAATGGTTTCCAAATACCTGAGAAAAGGACAATTAGTTTCGCTGGAATCAACAACTTACCCGGGTACAACCGATGAGATATTACTTCCGTTGTTTGAAAATGCACCCATCATACAGAATAATTCCGGTTCTAAAACCAAGCTTAAACCATTTAAAGTAGGGCAGGATTTTTATTTGGCATTTAGTCCCGAAAGAGAAGATCCCAACAATCCCGACTATAGTACTTCAACTATTCCGAAAGTAGTCGGAGGCGTGACACCTGCATGCAGAAAAGTTGCAAAAGCATTATATGATAATGTAATAGTCAAAACAGTCCCGGTGTCTTCAACACGTGCAGCAGAAGCAACCAAGCTTTTAGAGAATATTTACCGCTCCGTCAATATCGCTTTAGTCAATGAACTAAAGATGGTTTTTGAAAGAATGAATATTGATATATGGGAAGTAATTGATGCTGCTTCTACCAAACCCTTCGGCTTTAATGCATTTTATCCCGGTCCCGGTTTGGGAGGACATTGTATCCCAATCGATCCTTTTTATTTGACCTGGAAGGCAAGGGAGTATGACATCAATACAAAGTTTATCGAGCTTGCCGGTGAAATTAATACATATCAACCGTATTATGTAGTGGATCGATCGATGCATGCGCTTAATAATATGAATAAATCGATAAAAGGCGCAAAAGTTTTGGTCCTCGGAGCAGCTTACAAAAAAGATATCGACGATATGAGAGAATCTCCTTCGCTGAAGCTTATCGAAATATTCAGGGAAAGAGGAGCTCAAGTTTCTTACAACGATCCGTATGTCTTAAAGTTGCCTAAAACAAGAAAATACAATTACGATATGCATTCTATTAAATTGAACAAAGCTTCTCTTAAGAAATTCGATGTAGTAGTTCTCTCAACGGATCACAGCGATTACGACTATAAATTTATAGC
>CAZKUR010000115.1:0-490 GCA_964556005.1 uncultured Ignavibacteriaceae bacterium
CAACTTTCGGAGGCTTTTTAGGAACGGGAATTCTTATTTTCTTTTTTGTTTTCTTTGCCTTAGTTTTTTTAGTCATTTATTTTAATATCAAGATACTTATCTTTAATGAATTTTTAAATTTTAGAGATTCTTCGAAATCCTTTTCAACTTTCATTACATAATTCTTGCTAATAAATAAAAAGGCCGCATGCATTCAGATAATACTGCATCGACCTTGTAAAAAATAAATAAAATTAATGTTAATTTCTATTTTATGAAATGTACTAACGACAAATTAACACCTGAAAATTACTCTTAACTCATCAGCACCGCAATAGCTGAGGTGTTAACAATATCATCAACGCTGCAGCCGCGGCTTAAATCAAAATATGGTTTTTTTAATCCTTGAATTACCGGACCGATAGCTTCCGCTTTACCGAGACGTTGTGCAATTTTATAACCAATATTTCCGGCGTTCAAATCTGGGAAGATTAATACGTTTGCTTTTCCT
>CAZKUR010000115.1:500-6148 GCA_964556005.1 uncultured Ignavibacteriaceae bacterium
ACAATATCATCAACGCTGCAGCCGCGGCTTAAATCGAAATATGGTTTTTTTAATCCTTGAATTACCGGACCGATAGCTTCGGCTTTTCCTAAACGCTGTGCAATTTTGTACCCGATATTTCCCGCATTTAGATCCGGGAAGATTAATACATTTGCATTTCCTGCAACATCGCTCCCCGGAGCTTTTCTTTTCCCTATTGAATTGATAATGGCAGCATCGAATTGCAGTTCGCCGTCGACTTTTAAACCGGGAGCTTTTTCTTTAACAAGTTCGGTCGCCTGAATTACTTTATCGACTAATTCATGTTTAGCGCTTCCTTTAGTTGAAAAAGAAAGCATTGCAACATAAGGTTCTTCACCGGTTAATTTTTTATGATTATTGGCCGTTGAAATTGCGATGTCGGCTAACTGCTGGTAATCCGGATTTGGAACAACAGCGCAATCTGCAAAGCTGTAAGTCTTCTCCGGGAAAATCATTAAGAAGAAACTCGAAACTATTGAAATACCTTCAGGCATTCCAATGCATTGAATTCCCGCTTTCATCACGTCGGCAGTCGATGCGGTAGAACCTGCAACACTTCCGTCTGCCAATCCTTCACGGATCATCAATGCGGCGAAAAAGAGATCATGCTTAACGGTTTGAACGGCTTCTTCTTTTGTCATCCCTTTTTTCTTCCGCAGTCCAAAATAAATTTCAGCAAATTTCTCGAAGAGTTCCGACTTTTCAGGATCTATAATTTTTATTCCGTATAAATTTAGGTTAAGTTTTTTTGAATCTTCAATTATTTTGTCTTCATTCCCGATTGTGATTACCGAAGCAATGTTAGATTTGACAATTTTTTCGGCTGCTCTAAGTGCTCTTTCATCATGCGATTCAGGAAGGATTATAGTTCTTTTCTTCTTTGAAGCATCTTTAATAATTTTATCCATTACTTTCATATTTGATCCCCGAAATGGTTTATTCTAAAAAATTTATCTCACAAAATTAGTAAAAAACATGCTGATTTGAGCAATTAAGCCTAATTAAAAAAAATTTGCATTCAATCTTTGCAAATAAGTTTAATTAATACTTTATTTTAAGATTATAATTCAGTAACGTATAAATTAAAAATCTGAAGGAATATAAGTCTAATTTCGTTGATTATTGATTCAAAATCTTATAAATTCACCATCTTGATTTAAATATGATATCCGAAAACATCAAGCACGTTAAAAAAATTATTGAGCGCAAATGCGTGGATTGCAATAGAGACCCTTCGGAAGTTAAATTAATTGCAGTATCGAAAAATTTCGGCGTTGATAAAATCGACGAAGCTTATTCCGAAGGTTTGAAAGAGTTTGGTGAGAATAGGGCGCAGGAACTGGATTTGAAATTCGAGAAATTAGGAAACAAAGTTATTTGGCATTTTATAGGTCACTTGCAAAAAAATAAAGTCAAGTCTGTTATAAAAACAGCAGACTTTATTCATTCGGTAGATTCTCTTCAACTCGCTGAAGAAGTGAATAAACGTGCCGGTAATATCAAGAAAATTCAGAAAATTCTTTTAGAAGTTAAAACTTCCAGAGAGCAAACTAAAGCCGGAATTGAAAGTGAAACTGAAGTTCTAAAAATAACTGAGTTCTGCAGTCAAGCTGAGAATCTTCAACTTTTAGGTTTGATGACCATTGCTCCTTTAACCGATGATGAAAAATTAATTCGGCAAAGTTTTTCTTATGTAAGGCTTTTACGCGATCAACTGAATGAGAGAGGTTTTGATAAAATAAATGAACTTTCAATGGGGATGACATCCGATTTTGAGATTGCAATTGAAGAAGGCGCAACAATGCTGAGAATCGGCTCGGCAATTTTTGGAGAAAGAAATTATTAAAAAGATTGGAAGGAAATATGAGAATTTCCCCCATTAGCATTAAAAAGCAGGAATTCAGCAAAGTATTTAGAGGATACGATGCTGAAGAAGTACATGCTTTCCTCGACAGGCTTTCGGATGAATTCGATAGCCTTTCCAAAGAAAATGAATTCTTCAAAATTCAGCTTGATGATGCAAATAAAAGCCTGGAAGAATTTAAAAGAATAGAAAAGAGCCTGCAGGGAACACTTCTTAAAGCCCAGGATTCCTCATCGAAAGCTATTGAATCTACGAGGAAGCAAACAAGCTTGATGATTAAAGAGGCGGAAATAAAAGCCGCTCAAATTATCGATAAAGCTAAAGAAGGTGCCAACTCTATGCGCGATGCGGTAATAAATTTAAGAGAAGAAAGGGACCTGATAATTTCGAGATTGAAAGCAATTATCAGTTCTCAATCCCAACTTCTCGAATTTAAAGTGGAATTAGCAGGCCAGGAAGAACAAAGCGATGCTTCCCGTTCCGAAAAAAATGAAAAATTAGATTTAAATGTTGATGATATAATAAAAAAACTTTTGTAATATGAGTGAACTTAAAAACAAAATACACGAAACCCTTGAGGTTATCAGGAAATATTCAAAAGATGAATATCCTGTAGGAATTATTCTCGGAACAGGACTGGGCGGATTAGTAAAAGAAATTAAAGTTGAGCATGAAATCGATTATGGTGAACTGCCTCACTTTCCGCTTTCGACAGTCGAATCGCACCACGGTAAATTAATTTTCGGTTCGATTAACGGTAAAAAAGTTATTGCAATGCAAGGCAGGTTTCATTACTATGAAGGCTATTCAATGCAGCAAATTACTTACCCGGTGCGTGTAATGAAATTTTTAGGCGTAAAAACTTTGTTGGTTTCAAATGCATGCGGCGGAATGAATCCTCTATTTAGAAAAGGGGATGTAATGTTGATGGCGGATCATATAAATTTATTAGGCGACAACCCGTTGATCGGCAGGAATGAAGATGAACTCGGTCCGCGTTTCCCGGATATGAGCGAACCTTACAGCCTGGAATTAATTAATATTGCCGAAGAAGTTGCACTTGAAAATAAAATAAAAATTCAAAAAGGTGTTTATATTGCTGTGCCCGGTCCGAACCTTGAAACTAAAGCAGAATATAGATTCTTAAGAGCGACCGGTGCGGATGTAGTTGGCATGTCGACAATCCCTGAAAATATTGTTGCTAATCATATGGGAATGAAAGTACTTGGGATAAGTATTATCACCGATGAATGTTTCCCGGAAGCTCTGAAACCCGTGAATGTTGAGGAAATC
This sequence comes from uncultured Ignavibacteriaceae bacterium, assembly GCA_964556005.1. Taxonomy (GTDB): domain Bacteria; phylum Bacteroidota; class Ignavibacteria; order Ignavibacteriales; family Ignavibacteriaceae; genus CAZKUR01. The sequence goes on from CAZKUR010000115.1 coordinate 3,679, forward strand.
ATTTCAGTTGCAACCAAAGCGGAACCGAAAATGACTTTAATAATGAAAGAAGTAATTAAGAGGCTGTAATGGAAAAGAAATCTTTCAGCGGTTTTTTTATACCCTTTTTGTTAGGGGTATTTATTTTCGCATCGAATTTTTTGAACACAAACCTGTTTCAATTCGGTTCGAATAATTTTGCAGTCTGGTTTGTTCTTTCTTTTTTGTGTTTTGCCTGCGGCTGGTTTATCGATAAAACATTGGGATGGCAGTTAGGCGGAAAAGTTTTATTTGCGCTTATCGTCGGTGTAACGATTTTCAGCTTATTGATGATATCCTTTTTTAAAGAATATTTTTCAGCAAGCGAACTGCTGACTGAAAATCTGATACTTTATAGTTTACGTAATATTATGCTCGGCACAATGGCTATTTTCGGCATGGCAGTTGTTGAAATATTCGCCTTGCAGAAAGAATTAAGCATTTTAGGAGAAAAATTAAATGTGTATAATGAAACTTCGAAAGATGCAAAAAAAGAAGGCGAACTTGAATTAAAAGAAGCCAAACTGAAAGCTCAAAAAATTATTTTTGATGCTGAAGTAACTGCAAAGAATATTTTTCTTAAGAAGGACCGTATTGAAAAAGAATTAAAGGAATTCATCCAGGTGGAAAAAGAATTAATAAAGAAGTACGAAGAGTGACCTTTAATATTCAAATTAAAGAAAAGCAATTATATAAAGCAAAATGTTCAAACAAAATTTAGATAAAATAAATTATCCCGAAGTTGAAGAAAGAATATTAAAGTTCTGGGAAGAGAATAATATATTTTCAAAGAGTATTTCTTCCCGTAGCGTTGATAAAGAATTTAATTTTTATGAAGGCCCGCCAACCGCAAACGGCAAACCGGGTATTCATCATGTTATGTCCAGAACTTTAAAAGACCTTGTCTGCAGGTACAAAACTTTAAAGGGCTACAGAGTCGAACGAAAAGGCGGCTGGGATACACACGGACTTCCGGTTGAAATTGAAGTTGAAAAAAGCCTCGGCATAAAGCACAAAAGCGAAGTAATCGAGTACGGTGTAGATAAATATAATAAAGCCTGCCGCGAATCGGTTTTCAAATATCTCGACCTCTGGGAAAAGATGACACGACGAATGGGTTATTGGGTCGATTTGGATTCTGCGTACATCACTTTAAAAAATGAATACATCGAATCTGTTTGGTGGGCTTTAAAGACTTTGTTCGATAAAGGCTTGATCTATAAAGATTACAAAATTGTTCCGCAAGATCCGAAATCCGAAACAGTGCTTTCTTCTCATGAATTAGCTCTTGGGTACAGAGAAACAAAAGATCCGTCGGTTTATGTTCTCTTCAAAATAAAAAATCGAGAAGAATTTATTTTAGTTTGGACCACTACACCCTGGACATTAATTTCGAATGTTGCGTTGGCAGTCGGTGCCGATATCGATTATGTGAAGATAAAAACTGATGGGAAAATATTAATTCTTGCAAAAGAAAGATTGTCTGTTCTTACGGGTGAATATGAAATTTTAGAAGAGTTCAAAGGCGAAAAACTTGTGGGAATTGAGTATGAACAATTCCTAACTTACTGTAAAGTAAATAAAAAAGCCTTTTACGTTGTCCCCGGAGATTTTGTCAGCACCGAAGACGGTTCAGGCGTTGTTCATATTGCACCTGCATTTGGAGCCGACGATTATGAGCTTTCAAAAAAATATGATCTGCCGATGCTCCAGCCTGTAACTAGAGCCGGAACATTCACTGAGGAGGTAACCGATTTCAATGGACAGTTTGTAAAAGATGCAGATGCAGGTATCATTCAAAAATTAAGGCATGAAGCAAAGCTTTATAAGAAAGAGACAATAGTTCACTCATATCCTTTTAGCTGGCGGCATGAGGATGTCCCGGTAATTTATTATGCGAGAGAATCCTGGTTTATAAGAACAACTTCTATTGCCGGAAGAATGGTTGAATTGAATAAAACTATAAACTGGCAGCCTCCGGAAGTCGGCAGCGGAAGGTTCGGAAATTGGCTTGAAGAAAATAAGGATTGGGCTCTTTCACGAGACAGGTTCTGGGCAACACCTCTTCCAATCTGGCTGAATGAAAACGGCGATATGTTTGCCGTTGGAAGCATTGCCGAACTCAAAGAAGGATTTATCGAGGAGAACGGCAAGAGAATTAAAGTATCCGAAGTTGAAAATCTCGATTTACATAAACCGTTTGTCGATCGAATTCTTTTCGAGAAGAACGGGAAAATCTTTAAAAGAACTCCCGAACTAATAGATGTCTGGTTTGATTCCGGATCAATGCCGTTTGCACAGTATCATTATCCTTTTGAAAACAAAGAGTTGTTTGATAAAAAGCTTTTCCCCGCCGATTTTATCTGCGAGGGAATAGATCAAACAAGAGGATGGTTCTATACGCTTCATGCAATTGCAACAATGTTGTTCGATAATGTAGCGTTCAAAAATA
>CAZKUR010000115.1:6248-10869 GCA_964556005.1 uncultured Ignavibacteriaceae bacterium
TATACGCTTCATGCAATTGCAACAATGTTGTTCGATAATGTAGCGTTCAAAAATATAATCGTTAATGAATTGATCCTTGATAAAAACGGGCAGAAGATGTCCAAATCCAAAGGGAACACAGTCGACCCGTTTGGCCTGTTTGAAAAATACGGTGCGGATGTACTTCGCTGGTACCTGGTTACAAACAGTCCTCCGTGGCGTCCGACTTTGTTTGACGAGGAATCTTTAATCGAAGTGCAGAGAAAATTTTTCGGAACTTTGGTCAACACATATATGTTCTTCGTAATTTATGCGAATATTGATAATTTTAAATTCGAAGAAGATTTAATCCCATATAATGAAAGGCCGGAAATCGACAGATGGATAATTTCAAAGCTAAACTCTTTGGTTTCCGAATACGATGATTATATGGAACATTACGATGTAACAAAAGCCGCAAGAGCTGTTTCCGATTATACGATTGATCATTTGTCAAACTGGTATATTCGGAGATGCAGAAGAAGATTCTGGAAATCGGAAATGAATGGAAATAAACTTTCGGCATACCAAACATTATATGAATGTTTAACAACTGTCTGTAAGTTAGTGTCGCCGTTTGCCCCGTTTGTTTCAGAAGAGATATACAAAAATCTAAATGACGTTACTAACAGGGAAAATTACGAATCAGTCCATCTTTCTTCTTTCCCTGAAGAAACCTATAGAGAAAAAAATCTTGAGGATAGGATGGAATTAGCCCAGCAAGTCGTATATTTGACAAGAGCGATGCGGGCAAAATCAAATCTGAAAATTCGTCAGCCGTTAAAAAAGATAATTGTAGTGGTTGATAAATCAAAGCGCGATGATCTTGCCGAGATGAAAGATGTTATTCTTGAAGAAGTAAACATCAAAAATCTTGTAGTCTTAGAAGATGATTCTGAAATTGTTAACAAATCGGCAAAAGCAAATTATAAATCGATCGGCCCGAAATTCGGGAAGAAAGTAAAAGATGTAGCCGGTGCGATTTTGAATTTCAGTTCAAAAGATATTGCGGAAATAGAAAAAGGAAAACCTATACTATTGAATTTGAACGGTGAAGAAATTAAAATTGTAAAAGATGACATAGAAATTATCAGCTCTGAAATCTCCGGCTGGATGGTGGAATCGAACGGAGGAGTTACCGTAGCTATCGATACGGAACTTGATGGTGAGCTTATAAATGAAGGCCTGGCAAGAGAATTTGTTAATAGAATTCAGAATATGAGAAAAGATGCAGGCTTCGAAATTACCGATAGGATTAAAATTAACTTCAAAGCAAGTAAAGAACTTTCCTTGGCAATAAACAATTTTAAAAAATATATCGCAAACGAAACATTGGCGGATTTGATATCAGAAAACGGAAATGTCCCCGGAGGTGCTACTCAAGATTGGAAAATCGGGGATTTTGATTGCTCCATACAAATCGTCAAAACAAATTCGTAAAGAAGGAGACAAGCAAAATGGCTAAAAAATCTACTTCCCCAAAATCGGCTAAAAAAACTGCTTCAAAAAGCAAGTCCGCAGCAAAAAGTAAAACTTCCGCAAAAAGCAAAACCGCAGCAAAAAGTAAGTCTGCTGTGAAAAATAAAACTACTGCAAAGACTAAAACTGCTGCAAAAAGTAAAATCACGGCAAAGACTAAAACTGCTGCGAAGAAAACTACTTCAGTTAAGGCAAAAGCGAAAAAAACGACAAAGAAAACCGCTGTAAAAAAATCTGCTGTAAAGAAGGATACTGTAAAAAAACCTGCAGCAGTTAAGACTACATCTAAAAAAACCAGTGCAGATGAAAAATCCGCCGTTACTAATATTATTCAGAAAAAAACTACGGAAAAGAAAACACCTATGGCAAAATCCATTTCTATTCAGGACGAAATAGCATTGAAACAAGAGGAAGCTCAAAAAGCCGCAGAGGCTAAAGCAAGAGCGCTTCAAAAAATAAAAGGCTACAGTAAAAAAGATCTCGATCATTTCAAACAGATTATACTTGACAAGAGAAATGAAATAATTGAACAGTTACAAAATTTAAAAGAGCAAATGCTCGATCCGACTACCGGGGAATATATTAATGAAAATTCACCCTATTCGCTCCATATGGCCGAACAAGGTACCGATGCAATGGAGAGGGAAAAAACTTTTTTATATGCACAGAGAGAAAATAAATTTTTAAGCTACTTAGAAGACGCTCTAAAAAGGATTGATGCCGGTACTTACGGTATCTGTATTGAATGTATCGATGAGCCGCATAATCTTTGCGAAACTTGTCCTTTAATTCCGAAGGAAAGATTGGAAGCCGTACCTCACAGTCAATTATGCCTTCCGATGAAACAAAAACAAGAAAAGAAATAACGTCAGAATTTTAGTCTATTTATAAGGAATGATTTGAGAGTATTATTTGTTTCGTTCATTGTAGTTGTTGTAGACCAGGTTTCCAAAGTTCTTGTTAAAGGTTTCTCATTTCCATTGTTTAATATAAAGCACATTGGAATAGGTTACGGCCATAAAACGGCTGTACTTGGGAAATATTTTTACATAACTCTTATCGAAAACCCCGGCATAGCTTTCGGGATAAATTTCGGTTCAGAGTTTAAACTACTTATAACAATTTTCACTCTAATAACCAGTATACTCCTGATTTATTATCTTTATAGATCGAGAACAAAAAGTTTCGGAGTTCGTTTTTCGATTGCGCTAATTATCGGCGGCGCTTTTGGAAATCTGATCGACCGGACATTATACGGAGTCTTTTACGGTTATGCGCCTGTTTTTTACGGTAAGGTTGTTGACTTTTTAGAGTTTAAACTTTTTAACATGTTTCTTTTTAACGGAACTTCAGGCAATTATATTTTTAACTTTGCGGATTTAGCCGTAACACTCGGCGTTTTTTCATTATTATTGAATTATATGCGCAAGAATAAACCGGAAGCCATAAAGATTCCCAAAGCAGAACCAGATAAAAAACCCGTTGAAAATTATTTAGCCGATAATTAGGAAGTTTATTGAGAGTAATTTTTGTATCCGCTGCAGTAGTATTATTAGATCAAATATCTAAAATATTTGTAAAAGGATTTTCAATCCCGTTTTTACATATTTCATCTCCCGGTATGTATGAAGGGCAGACCATACCTGTTATAGGGAATTTCTTTAGAATAACATTTACCGAAAATCCCGGATTGGCTTTCGGCTTCGCGCCTGGCCACGGCTTTAAATTATGGATTTCTTTATTCTCACTTTTTGCAAGCATCGGGCTTTTAATTTATCTATACATAATAAGGAATCAAAAATTAAGCTTAAGACTATCGATTGCATTTATTTTAGGCGGTGCAATCGGAAATTTAATCGATAGAATGTTTTACGGTGTAATTTACGGCTATGCCCCTTTATTTTACGGAAAAGTAGTTGACTTCCTCGATTTTGATTTTTTCCGCATAACGATTTTTAACAGAACATATGAGCGCTGGCCGATTTTTAATTTTGCCGATGCTGCTGTTACAATCGGTGTATTTATTCTTATTTTCTTTTACAGGAAGCAAACAGAAGAGAAAACAGAATTAAAAACAGCAGGTGAAAATATTGCGGTTAATTCCGGAGAACAACTTGATGAGGGAACTAATCAACCCGGAAATGATTCCGCGATAAATCCTGAAATAAAAGGTTCGGGAGATGACGAAGATAATAAAGGAAAAGAAATACCGTTTTGAAATTCCCGACGGTAAAAAAAAGGAGAGAATCGATACCTTCCTTGCAAAAAGTATTGAAAATGCAACACGCTCCAGGGTAAAAAATTTAATCGATGCAAATCTTGTTTTTGTAAACGGCAAAATCGTAAAACCAAGTTATCTCGTTCAACCCGGCGACATCATTGAAGCAACACATCCGATAACTCCAAGACCTGAAAATGCTGAGCCGGAAGACATTCCTCTTAATATAATTTATGAAGATGAATATATAATTGTTGTTAATAAACCTGCAGGAATGGTAGCGCATCCTGCTTATGCTAATTACACAGGTACTCTGGTAAACGCACTTTTACATCATACAAAAAAGCTAAGCGAAGTCAATGAACCCGGCAGGCCGGGAATAGTTCACAGGATCGATAAAGAAACAAGCGGTTTATTGGTTGTTGCAAAAGATGATTACACTCATGCAAAATTAGCCGAACAATTTTCAAAGCATTCAATCGAAAGAGAATACAGGGCAATTGTCTGGGGTTTATTTAAACAGAAGAAAGGTGAAATTAAAACATTAATCGCCCGCAGCAAAAGCGACAGGAAAAAATTTGCAGTAAGTAATTCCGAAGGTAAAGAAGCTGTGACATTATATGAAGTTTTGGATGAATTTGAGTTTGCTTCTCACATTAAAATAAATTTAAAGACTGGAAGAACCCACCAGATAAGAGTTCATCTTTCAAGTATCGGTCATCCTGTATTTGGAGATCCTGCTTACGGCGGAAGAAAAAATTTAACGGGAAGTTCTCAGTCAAAAATGAAAAGCCGTGTGGAGAATCTTCTCGAAATAATGCCGCGTCAGGCGCTTCATGCAAAAACACTTGGGTTTGTTCATCCGGCTACAAAAGAATTTATGCGTTTCGATACCGAACTTCCGGA
>CAZKUR010000116.1:0-10714 GCA_964556005.1 uncultured Ignavibacteriaceae bacterium
CATATTTCTTTATACCTCCAAATTACTAATTACAAATTTCTAATGACCAGTTTCCCGGGTATCCAGATTCCTGCAGCGAGCCGCTCACCACCCGCTGTCTCCGCGTTTATCTTCTTTAATTATTTTTCCGCCGTTATGAATTTCACATTTCGGAGGCATGTTCTTAACATTTACAATATCCCACACTTTTACCGGGCAATATTGCGTTGCAACCCTTGTATCTCCCAAATCCATAGTCTCTTTACAGAATGCAACCGAATCTACTCCGGGCGCCAATTTGAAATAATGTACGGGAAGCTTTAACTGCTTATAGGCTCCTTCCATAAATTTTCCCCAGATAGGTAAGGCGGCTCTCGCACCCTGACCGTACCAGTTTGTAAATTTAACCCTGTGATCATCAAATCCTACCCATGTACCTGCAGCTAAATCGGGTGTAAAACCAACAAACCAGGCATCGGCGAATTCCTGTGTTGTACCGGTTTTGCCCGCACACGGATATTGAAAATATTTTCTCATGCCGGCACCCGTTCCGTAATTTATAACGTCTTCCATCATATTAACAACTATCGATGCCGTCTGCGGGGAGATTGCTTCGGTATAATTAGGTACAAACTGGGCAATTGTAATTCCGTTTTTATCTTCTATTTTAAGGATAGAAATTGGATCGACGTGCACACCATTATTTACTAACGTACCGTACGCCGAAGTCATTTCAAGAGGCGATACTTCCGAAGTGCCGAGAGCAATAGAGGGAACAGGCATAAGCGGAGAATTTATTCCCATCCTTTTGGCGTACTTAACAACCTGAGCAGGCGGCGCTATGTTGCTTATAGTCATTCTTCCCGTAATAACATTAATCGAATGAGCAAGCGCCTGGCGTAAAGTCATATAGCCGTCATAATCGCCTTCTGCATTTTCAGGCGACCAGCCGTTGTAATCAAATTTTTGATCGAGCAGAGTATATGCAGGGAAATAACCGTTATCAATTGCAGTAGTGTAAACAAACGGTTTCATTGCAGAACCGGGCTGCCTCCTGATACCGGTTACATGATTAAGCCCGCGTCCAAAATCCTGGTTTACACCGCCGACCATTGCTTTGATCTGGCCGTTAGTCGGATCGATTACAACAAATCCAACTTCAATTTTTGTTTCTGCATTTTTAATCGAATCGACATATGCAGGATTATTTTTCAAACTATTATAAACTTCCGCCTTTTCTTCCGGTGTTGAAGCATTATTATATTCCAGGGAATTTTTAATTGCCTCATCGATAACCTGAGTTAACAGCGGTTTATGATTTTTCCAATTCCAATTTTTATCGAACAGTGCCTGGTACTCCTTTATATGCTCAGCAACTGCTTTGTTGGCAATTCGCTGCATCCTCAAATCCAATGTGGTATAAATGTTCAAGCCGTCCCTGTAAAGATCGTAACCGTATTTTTCGGACATCGCACTCATCTGCTGCCTTACATATTCCATGAAATAAGGGGCATCTGTTCTGCTGCCGCTGATTTTATCAAATGCCAGCTTAACCGGTTCTTTTTTCAATTTTTCATAACTCTTTTCAGTCAGCATATGATTTACAACCATGTTGTACAGGATTAGATTTCTCCTTGCCAGCGCATTTTGAGGATGAGTAACGGGATCATAATAAACCGGGGATCTCAACATGGCAATTAATGTCGCCGCTTCGGGAAGAGTTAGTTCACTGGCCTTTTTGTTGAAATAAATGTGCGCGGCGGATTCAATTCCATATGCCCCTCTTCCGAAAAGGGACACATTAAAATACATTTCCAAAATTTCTTTCTTTGTAAAATTTTTCTCGATTTGAATTGCCGTTATCCATTCCCGGATTTTCCTGATTGCAGTTTCATAAACGGTTTCGTGCCTCACCTTCAATTTGTACAAATTCCTGGCGAGCTGCTGGGTAATAGTGCTTGCACCTTCTCTCGAAAAAGTAAAAATATTTTTTATCATTGCCTTAACGAATCTATCAAGGTCTACTCCCCAATGAGTATAAAATTTTCTATCTTCCGTTGAAATTAACGCCTGAGGAATATAAGGCGGGAGACTATCAATATTTGTTTCAATTCTGTTTTCAATATAAAACTGTCCTACAACCTCACCGTCAATCGAATAAACTTTGCTCGCCAATTGCGGTTTTGGATTTTCCAGTTCTTCCAGAGAAGGAAGCCCGGAAAAAATATAAACGGTAAAAGCAGCGGCACATATTAAAATAAAACCCCAAATAATTAATTTTGTTTTTTTGCCGAATCCACCACCGGATTTTTTCTTTTTATTCCTGAATGAAGAATCGTGAAAATATTTATCCAGATTTTTATCTGATGAATTTTGGTTTGCCATTTTAATTCCAATCTACAATTTCAAATTTATTATCAGAAAATTTTCCGTAACATGGCGCATTAAGCCACGTGCCCAGGTTTATGTAATAACCGGCGTTAAATTTTTTAATCGTTCTCTTGTGAACATGTCCGAAAAGAACATAATCGAATCCACTGGAAATCTTCTTCTTTGCCGCCTCGAATAAGCCGTCAACTTCGCCATAATCTTTGCTTGTAGTATAATCACGGCTTTTCTTGCTTACTAATTTTGCTAGACCAACACCCACATCCGGGTGAAGCATTGAATAGAGCTTTTGGATAAAGCTATTTCTTAAAATTTTCTTTAGGATCAAGTAACCATAATCATTTTCAACTAAGCCGTCGCCGTGGCCGATAAAAAATCTTTTACCGTTCAAATTAAATTCAGCCGGGTCGCCATACATTTTAATTCCGAGTTCATTTGTAAAGAAATCCGAGTGCATAAACTCATGGTTTCCCATAAAATAATGAACTTTAACGCCGCTTTCTGTCAAATCCTGTAATGCAGTTAACGTTCTAAAATTTCCCTTCTGGTAAACCCATTTATAGTCAAACCAGTAATCGTAAAGATCACCGGCGATAAAAAGCTCATCGCAATTGTCCTTAGCAAAACTTAAAAACTTAACTAATAATTTTTCTTTAGCTTTTTCTTTTTCTTTATCCTGAAGACCTAAATGAATGTCGGAAATAAAAAAATATTTTTGTTCCAAAAGTTTAATTCGATTTAATTCCGAAAATTAATAATTGCAGATATACAATATAAAAGAAATATTTATCACCTTTTATTGATTTTCCCGCTATTCCGATTTGTTAAAGTTCGCAAGAAGCCAATTATCCGGATCCATCACCAGATCTTCGGGTTTTTTATTTACATTAATATCAACTTTAGTTTGAAGTTCTTTAATGTAAAAATTTTTGACTATGGAAGTCGAGTCATCATATTTTATTTCCACATCAAGAGGAAATTCATATTTTTTAAAGCCCGACTGAGTCTGCTTCAGTTTCAGCACGATCGCATAATTATTTTTTTGCTTGAAGTACTGCCATGAATAATCGAGATCAATATCGCCGGTTCCGTCAAAAACCCACTGATTGAAAAATTGAGTTAAATCTTTGCCGGATATTTTTTCGCAAACTTTTATAAAATCGGCAGTCGATGCATTCTTATACTTGTATGTTTCATAATAAGTATGCAGAATTTTAAAAAAAGTAGAGTCCCCTACTTCATGCCTCAGCATATGCAGAACCCATGCGCCTTTATCATAAACAGTAGAGCCGAACATATTATCCGGGTTATATACTGTTCCGGAAAAGTTATGCTGGAATTTACTCATCATCGAAGATTGAAGCGCTCCTTCCCCGCCGATATGTTCGGAATACAGAGCTTCGCAATAAGTTGCAAATCCTTCGTTCAGCCAGATATCTTTCCAGGTTGCCGGGCTGACTGCATCGCCGAACCATTGATGCGAAAGTTCATGAACATAAACATCAGTGAAGAATTTTTTCCCGCCCACGAAATTAGATCCGATTCCTGTAATAGTTTGATGCTCCATTGCGCCAAGCTGCCAGAGGAATTCCGCAACACCGTATTTTTCTTTTATGAAAGGATATTCGCCGAATTTCTTAGCAAAAAAATCGATGTATTCAGCGTGTCCGCTAAAATCGATTTTTGCATCTGCCAATTGTTCAGGGAAAGCATAATATTCGATATTCATTGTATCTTTTTTGTCCTGCGATATATATTTTTCACTGAAGTTTTTATAATCTGAAGAATACAATGCGATTAAGTATGTTGTAATGGGATAAAGTGTTTTCCAATGATATGTCCTTCTCTCCCCTTTTGTTTGAACATTTACCAGGATTCCGTTCGAAACCGATGTATTAACGGAATCGTTGGTTATCCACATATCCATAAAGGCTTTATCCGAAGGCATATCGTTGCACGGAAACCAGGAAGATGCATAATTCGGTTCGCTTAAATTGTACACGACCGGATGGTCATAAGCTTCTCCGAAGACAAAGCCGTCAAATCCTGCTCTTCGTGGTGTACCCTGGTAAACAATTCTCAAATTAAAAGTATCGTTACCGGAATAATGATATGGTATTTGAAGTGAAGTTCCCAGGTTATTATAACCTGCATTATGCCCGTTCAATAACAGGGAATCGATTTCCATATTGTCGTAAAAATTCAAATCTATTTGATTGAGATTTGTATCGTTAACGACACCTTTAATTTCGGCAATTCCTTTAAGAAGCTTTTTTTGAGTGTAAAGATCGAAATGAAGCCCGTAATGAAGAATATTAATTTTATACTGATCGTTATTTATATATCCGGATGGAGGTTTAATAATAAACGAACTGCGGCTAAATTCTTTTTTCAGAGTTTCACTTTTATGTTTGATGTTAAGCAGCTTTTCTTTAATCGGTGAATAACCAAATTTCCAGCCGACATAAAAAAATGCAATAAAAAGAACTAATGCGAGAATGCGGGATTTTTTCAGCATATGAAATATTTTTACAGATAACCTTATTAAGTTCGACATATAATAGCATTTGTTTCAACACAAAAGATACAAAATTATTGACTTTTTGAATTCTTCTTTTATAAATGGTTGGAACCGATTTTCAAGTTAATAATTTCTTTAATTGCCGGATATTAGTAACTCACCAAACGCAATCAACAACCTTTGGAATGATGGAATGTCGGAATTATGGAAAATATAAGACAATTCCATTATTCCATTTCTCCAATATTCCAAAGGATACGTAACATGAGTTAGTAATATCTCGCCCAATATATAATTGATTAAACCATCTTTTAGAACATTAAGTCAAAACATTATATTTTTATCACAATTATATTGAAATATTGTTATTGGCGAAAGTGGGAAATCTCTATCAGAAACTAAATTAGGGAATAATGTTTATTAACAAAAAGAGGTAATTCAAACTTATTTACAGAAGACTTTTTTTGTTTTCATAATTAATTAAGTTCATGCTCACTAAACTTCATATTAAAAAATCTTAATTATTTTGTAATAGTTAATTAAAAAGCGATATGTGAGAATATTAGTCTTGTAATATTATTAATATGTAAAATCTATAACATATATCACCCGGTTAATTGTCAATCAAAACAATTTTCAATATATTAAAAACCTAAATATTGGAGCAAAAAATGACTTTTCCCGGTTCATCAATTTTAAGAGATACAATCACTATGCTTCTTGCCGGAGGGCAGGGAGAAAGACTTTACCCTCTGACAACTTTTAGAAGCAAACCTGCCGTTCCCTTCGGCGGGAAATATAGAATAATCGATTTCGCACTTTCAAATTGCCTTAATTCCGGTTTAAGAAGAATATATGTTCTCACTCAATACAAATCGGACTCACTTAACCAGCATCTTTTAGAGGCATGGAGCATATTTAACCCGGAATTAGGAGAATTTATTTATTCAATTCCACCTCAAAGAAAATTTAATAACGATTGGTATTTGGGTACGGCCAATGCTATTTATCAAAATATAAATCTATTTTCTTCCGATGATAAAGCAAAATGGATTCTTATACTAAGCGGCGACCACATTTATAAAATGGATTACCTAAAATTTATCCAGCACCATATCGATTTAAATGCCGACATGTCCATGTCTTGCGTTGAAGTACCTTTAGACGAGGCTCATAGATTCGGAATTGTTGACGTTGATGAAAAGCACAATGTAAAATCTTTCATTGAAAAACCTGCCAAACCGCCGGAGATACCTGATCAACCCGGCTATTCTTTTGTCAACATGGGCATTTATGTTTTTAATGCAAAAGTTTTAAGAGATGTCTTTCATGAATTGGAGGCACAAAAAATTCAGAGCCATGATTTTGGCCATGATGTTATTCCTTATATGGTTGAATCGCACTTAAAAGTTTCGGCATATAAATTTTTGGATGAAAACCGTAAAACAAAAACATACTGGAAAGACATCGGAACAATCGAGAGTTATTTTGATGCAAGTATGGATTTAATTGCAGTTACACCGGAATTCAATTTATACGATCTAAATTGGCCGATAAGAACTTACCAGTATCAATTTCCCCCGGCAAAAACCGTATCGCATGAAGGAGAACGTGTCGGAAGAAACCTCAATTCTTTAATCTGCGACGGAACAATAATTTCCGGCGGACTTGTTGAAAGATCGCTGCTTAGTCCGAATGTAAAAGTCAACAGCTTTTCGTATGTAACCGATTCGATAATTTTAAATAACTGCAACATCGGCAGGCACGCAAGAATCAGACGAGCAATAATCGATAAAAACGTTGTTGTACCGGAAGGTTATGAGATAGGTTTTGATCAGGAGGGTGACAAGAAAAAGTTTACTGTTACAAAAAGCGGAATTGTAGTAATTGCGAAGAATCAAATTCTTTCATAATATTTTGCCGTAAATAATCTTTTTGCAAATGGATTCCACAACTCGATCAAAGCTGTAAAAGAAATTTTTAACTTAAGAATGATGCTTAAAAAGTTTTACCGACCTTTTATTCTCTGTATTAAAGAAAAATAAAAAATATTTTTTAACCATTATTATCTAAAAAAAATTTTACCTAAAACAAACCTCTCATATTGAATAACATAGTAGTATAGTTGCAGTTTAAATAGTATTTTTTATACTACCTGCAACGAATTTGTGTACCTCAAAGAAAACGTATGGGGAAAAAGTTGCAAGAATTAGAAATAATGTTAGCTAAAATACTAAAGTGGCTGACCAAAAAGAAGAAAAAAGTCATTGCGAATGAGTCCTCGAGTGAAGCAATCTTTCGTTTTTAGTTCAAAAGTGAGATCACTTCACTTCGTTCGTGATGACAAAATTTCTTTTTGGTCGGCCACAAAATTTAAGCAACCTCACTTCAGCAGCATCATTTTCTTTGTTGATATATAGCTGCCGGATTTAAATCTATAAAAGTATATTCCACTTGCAAAATTACCTGCATTGAAATTAACATTATAGCTCCCTGCAGTTTTAAACTCATTTACAATAGTGGCGACCTCTCTTCCAAGTACATCATATACTTTCAGTGTAACAAATTCCCCTTTAGGAAGTTCGTAATTTATTTTTGTTTCAGGATTGAACGGGTTAGGAAAGTTCTGAAGTAGCCGAAAATTATTTAATCGCGGTTGCTCTTCTTCAATAATTGACATTACATAATCAGTTACATAAATTCCTCCTCTGCATCCTGCGTATAATTTTGTTCCAGACAAAGCTATCGGGCCAACTCTTGTAGATCCTATCCCAATTTTTTTCCAAATGTTTATCTGATTTTTTTCGTAAACGCCCCCGCTATCACGGAAGTTTGCAACACAAAAAATTTCACCCTTTGTTCCAATTTGAATATCGCTTACTGTTACAGTATCTGGCAATCCAGCCTTTGGATTAGACCATGTTGCACCTCCGTCAGTCGTTTTGAATATACCTGTTGGGGAGACAAAACCTGGTGAACAACCTGCATAAATTGTCAATGATGTTTTTACAAATTGTAATATCCATATTGCAGAACCCTCAGAAACAAATCCCGTAGAATCCCAATCTACACCATAATTTGTTGATTTTAGTAGATCTCCTGTAAATTCAGTGCTTGCAAATACAATGTTAGAACTGTCCGGGGCAATAGCGATTGCTACTACACCATTTATAAGTGATGTTGAGTCACCCAACGATGTCCAGCTTTCGCCACCATTCGTACTCCTATAAAAACTTCCTCCGTAAAATCCTGCAGTACCACAATACATTGTATCGGGATAATTATAATCAATAGCCAATTGAGTAGGTCCTGTTTCCCCGGTAATATAAATCCCTGAATCAGTTTCTTGCCAGCTGGTACCGCCATTCGTAGTCTTTATAATTCCAGGCACCGTCAATCCATTAAGCCCAAGTGTTGCAAAAATTATATTAGGATCCTTAGGATGAATAATTAATTGATATACGGTTACTCCATGTACAATTGTATCCCATGTCGCACCGGCATTTATACTTTTAAATATTCCGCCGCGTTTTCCTGAACTAAAATCGCTTCCGCTGCCTGCGTAAATAATGTTTGAATTTTCCCAGTCAACTGCAATTGAAGTTATACTTTCAGAACTAAGGCCGAGAAACTTCCATTGTTGCGCTACAGTGATTGATGAAATTAATAGCAAGTAAAAAAAAATTTTTCTCATTGATTTTTATTTAATTATTAAAAAAAGTTACAATATTATTTAGTGTAATCTATTTTTGTAGAGCCTACAAAAAATATTAATAACTAAAAGCTGAGCAGTGTTTAATAAAAAATGATTTATAAAGTTGTAGTCGAAAATTATTTAAGTTATACAGCAAGCTATAAAAATAATTTGCAAGAATAGAATATTTAAAGTGGAAAATATTAATTGTAATAATTTCACCATGTTTACCCACTCCCCACATTTGCAAATAATAGTTATCTCTAAATAAAGTTGAAATATAATTACTGTTAATTATAAAGAAATGCAATAGCAAGATAAAATCAAATTTGCATATTGAAATTTTATTTTCCCTCAGCAATTTATTCCCTCTTTTAAAATCGTAACCATACTTTTGATAGAAACCTATAATAAAAGAAAAGGAAAGTCAAGTAATTTTGTTAATAGGCAATTAATGATTTTTATAATCTCATTAAAAATCTAATGTTTTATTATTGCTAAGATTTATTTAGGAGCCTATTTTAATAATTATGTCTCGGCAAACGTGCAAACATTCAAACTTCAGAATTAAAGATTAACTAAAAAATTCATTACATGCATTACCAAACACCGACTGCTGATGACAATTGAGCGTTTCTGAAGTTGCATTTTCCGGTATTTATTTCTTTATTGCATAGAAGTAATTTTACCATACCCTTTAACCAAATTTTTTATTTTGAAACATGAATGCGAATTTAGAAACAAAACTAAATAATTTGCCTTCAAAACCGGGCGTTTATCAATTTTTGAATGATAAAGCCAAAGTTATTTATGTAGGCAAAGCGAATAACTTGAAGAACCGTGTTAAAAGTTATTTTCACTCGAATCTAAATTCAGCCAAAACGCAGGCTTTGGTTTCAAAGATAAACGACCTTCAGTTGATAATTACGGATAATGAAGTCGAAGCGCTTGTTCTTGAAAATAATCTGATAAAAGATTTAAAGCCGAGATACAATGTTAACCTAAAAGACGATAAATCATACCCGTTTATAAAAGTATCAAAAGAACCTTTCCCGAGAGTTTTTCCGACACGAAGAGTAATAAAAGACGGCTCAAAATATTTCGGGCCTTATACCGATGTAAAAAATATGAGATCGGCGCTCAGGATGATAAACCAGATTTTTAAAATCAGAAGCTGTAAACTGAACATTACGCAGGAGGCAGTCGAAAAGAAAAAATTTAAAGTCTGCCTCGATTATCATATTAAAAAATGCGACGGCCCGTGCGAAGGTTTAATTAATGAAATTGAATACAATGAAATGGTCGGTGAAGTTATAAAAGTATTAAGAGGAAAAACCGACGACCTCATAAAAGATCTAAAAGTTAAAATGAACAGTGCAGTCGAAAAGCTTGAATTTGAAAAAGCTGCCGAACTGCGGGACAAGATCGAAAGACTGAATGCAATTTCGGACAGGCAAAAAATCGTCAGCGATGATTTTGAGGACAGGGATATAATTTCAATCGCATTTGAAGGAAAAGATTCGGCATGCTCGGTATTTAATATTAGAAACGGAAAACTCGTCGGGAAAAAGCAGCTCCGGCTTTCAATCGAACAAGGTGAAGAATTGCCGAATTTATATTCCGCAGCAATAAAATTTTATTACGGTGATTTTGTCGAGGTACCGAAAGAAATCGTTCTTGAAACCCAGCCTTTCGATTCCGAAATATTAATAGAATGGCTCAATCAAAAAGCCGAACAAAAAGTTAAATTTATTTTCCCTCAGCGAGGAGGTCTGCATTCACTCGTAAAAATGTGCAAGGAAAATGCAAAGCTTCAATTGAAAGAAATTCAACTGCAGAAGATGAAAACACAAGGTCACGTACCTTATCCGGTTGCAGCGCTGCAGAGAGATTTAAGGCTCAAAACTTTGCCGAGAAAAATAGAATGTTTCGATATTTCAAACCTGCAGGGAACCGACAGTGTAGCGAGTATGGTTGTTTTTGAGGACGGCAAACCGAAGAAAAGTTTGTACAGGAAATTTATTATAAAAGATGTTGTCGGCCCGGATGATTTTTTAAGCATGCGTGAAGTGATTGAAAGAAGATATTCGAGGCTGCTGAATGAAAATCAAATTCTTCCCGACTTAATAATG
>CAZKUR010000117.1:0-8713 GCA_964556005.1 uncultured Ignavibacteriaceae bacterium
AGCCGCCAACACTTTTATCACCACCCAACGGCAGTACCGGTATTTCTATTAGTCCGACACTAAATTGGAATGCATCAAGTGGAGCAAATTCTTATCGCTGTCAGGTTTCTACTTCATCTTCATTTACTACAACAGTATTTGATCAAAGTGGAATTACTGCAACCTCAATTCAAGTAATTGGTTTGCAGAATGAAACTTTATATTACTGGCGAGTAAATGCAACACATGAAGGTGGCACAAGCTCCTGGCCAAGTCCTCGGAACTTTACTACTATTGTTGCTCCCCCAGCTAAACCATCATTATCTTCACCTTCAAATGGTTCAACAGGAATTTCTTTAGAACCTACACTTGTATGGAATACTTCGAATGGTGCAAATTCATACCGTTGTCAAGTTTCAACCTCATCCACATTTACTACAACTATATTTGATCAAAATGGAATTACAGCAACTTCAATTCAGATTACAAATGGACTGCAAAACAACACAACGTATTACTGGCATGTAAGTGCTACTAATGAAGGTGGAAACAGTGATTATTCTGATACCTGGAATTTTACAACAGAATCTCCATCTAATGTAGAACAAATAGGTTCAAGTATCCCAACGCAATATGAACTTTTACAGAATTATCCAAATCCATTTAATCCAACTACAAAGATTGGATTCTCAATTCCTCAGTCGAGCTTCGTAACATTAATAATATATGATGTTGTCGGGCATGAAGTTAGAATTTTAGTAAATCAGAATTTAAGTGCTGGTAATTATGGAGTAGAATTTATAGCTAATAATATTCCAAGCGGGATATACTTTTATAGAATTGAAGCAAGATCGGTGGATATTAATAAAAAGTTTATAAAAGTTGGGAAGATGATACTTTTGAAGTAAACTTAGCAACCTTCGAGGTCAGCGAATCGTTTTGCTGCGGGCGACCTCGAAGGTTAAAAAAAGTCCAAACTTTCTAATAAGCAATTTACAAAGGCTGGTAAGATGGTACTCCTACTCTAAAGTTCACCAGCCGAAAAGCAGGCTGGTTACGGAGGACAGGTGCTTTTGAAATAAAATGAACATTGATAATTGAGCATTGAATATCTGCCTTTGTCGGCAGACAAGTTGAACATTTAATTTCAGGAGTTTTAATTCTCAATGATCAACTCTCAATTTTCAATGCTCTGTTTTTGTAAGTTGAGTTAAGGCTATAATTTATCGTATTCTTCCGGTTCAGCATCAGGTACTTTAGAAAGAGCTTTTCTGAATTTTTTTTCATTAGCTTTACCTGCCCGTTTTTCCAAATATTCAACGGTTGCAAATGCAGATATTTTTTCTGTGACTGCACTTGCAATGAACTGATTTATAGAAATACCTTCTTTCTCAGCATATTTTTTCACTCTTTCATGTAGCGAGTTCGGAAGTCTTAAACTTAATATACTCATTTTATATTTCTCCAATTAAATGTAAAAATTCCTTAGGTGTTATTACCTTTATTCCAAACTTTGAAATCCCTTTAAAATCATTAACATTATAAGTTATTATATACTCACTCATGGATTCAATGGCAAGCTCCAGCACAAAATCATCCTTTGGGTCCTTTAGAAATGGCCTCCAAAGAAAGTATATCTCACATTTCCTGGAAAGTGAACATATCATATTAATGATTTCATCAATCTGCTTGAATGTCAGTTTTAGTTTTTCACGTTTTGCAATGCTTTCATATTCTAAAATCAACGCCGGAGAAATGCATTGTTCATATTTTCCTCGTGAGGTTTCAAAAAGTAATTTGTAAGATGCTCCTTTTCTAGATTTTAACGAAGAAATAAAAACATTAGTATCTATAACTATTTTTGGATTATTTTTCACAATCGATATTATATATAACACTACAATAATAATCAAGTTTTTAATATAGTTGCAATATTATTAATGTAGTTGTCAAGAGAAGTTCACTTTTACAGTTTAGAGGAAAGGTCAAAAGTTTCTAATAAACAGTTTACAGGTTGGGAAGATGGTCCTCCTGCGCTAAAGCTACGGAGGACAGGTTCTTTTGAAGTAAAATGAACATTGAGAGTTGATTGTTGAATATTTATTATTCATTTTCATGTGTTTTAATTCTCAATTATCAACTCTCAATTACCAATATTAAATAAATTTTATTAGTACTTTTTAAGTTCCGGCAATTATATTTTTAAAATCACTTCCAGTTGGATTTTGAAATATTCTTAATTCAAATTGAGGAACAATTGCAAAAATATGATCGAATACATCTGCCTGAATATCTTCATAAGGCGACCATTCGATTGTATTTGCAAAAACATAAATTTCAATGGGCAGGCCTGTCGGCCCGGGTTCTAAATGTCTTATCAAAAAAGTTAAATCTGTATTAATGTCTTCACGCTGCTTTAAGTATTCTTTCAAATAAATTCTGAAAGTACCAAGATTAGTTAAACGTCTGCCGTTAATTAATTCCTCATCGTTATAACCTTTTTCGGAATTATATTTTTTTATTTCTTCTCTTTTCGATTTAATGTAACTGCTTATAAGCCGATAATTTTCAAATTTGTTCAGCATGTTTTCATCGCAAAACTTAACTGAGGAAAGATCGATGTAAACGGCTCTTTTTATCCTTCTGCCGCCGGTTAACTGCATTCCCCTCCAATTCTTAAACGACTCATCTATTAATTTATAAGTTGGAATTACAGTTATAGTTTTATCCCAGTTTTGAACTTTTATAACATTTAACGAAATATCAATTACGTCTCCGTCAGCTCCGTATTTAGGCATCTCGATCCAATCGCCTTTTTTAAGCAAATCATAAGATGATATTTGAATGCTTGCAACAAATGAAAGAATTGTATCTCTGAATATTAAAATAATAATTGCGGTTAAAGCGCCGATACCGGTTAATAATGTCCATGGCCTTTGACCGGTAATTATCCCTACGATCAAAATTCCACCCAAAACAAAAATAATAATTTTAACAACTTGTAAATATCCTTTTATCGGTCTTTCGTTATGTTTTCCGCTTTTCTCATAAATATCATTAAATATTGAAACTATTCCACCTATAATTAATAAAACAACTAAGACGATCAATGATTCTATAAAGCGGTTTAATAATACCTGTATGCCGGGAATAAGGTAAGTAAACTCATGGATAACGAATAAAGGGGCTATAAATGCTATCCTTCTTAAAAGCCTATCATTAAAAATCAGATCATCAACTTCGGTCTTAGTTTTGCTTATAAGACTTTCAATTCCCTTAAAAATTATTTTTCTTGTAATCCAGTAAACTACATAGGCTAAAATTATAACTCCCAAAAATTTCAGATTATCGTAAAAGATAGGATACTTCAGTAGCCAATGTTTAATATTTTCGAACCACATAAAATTTATTATTTGGTTGATTATAACTTTCCTTTAATACAAATTTACTAATTTCAGCAAAGAATATCCTAATAATCTCTTCGCTTTATAGATCATGATGCACGTTATGTTATTTGTTTTTGTGCTGTACATTGACTTCCTGTTTTTAACACAGAGTTAACAGAGAAAGCGCAGAGGAAACTGAGAAAATTACTATTTGAAAATCTATGCGTTCTCTGTATCTCCACTGGTTTCTCTGTGGTAAATTGTGCTTTTAATAATTTAAAATTATGGAAACTTTATCGTTACTTCTGTTCCTAAGCATTTTCATTCTCATCAATCAAAGCCTTCACATTATAAGTTATTCTTATCCTCAAAATGTTATAATAATCTCAACATGCAATTTCCTTTAAAACTTCAACTATCTTAATATTTCATTACAAAATCTAATTCTATTTTTGCTTTACACACAGACAATTTCTTATTTTAATAGATAAGATTAACAATCAATATAATTTTTTTTGTTTTCAATATATAGGAATTATTTAGATGGATAATTCAAGACAATTTTTCTTTTTATCAGAATCATTTCTTAAAAGATTTTTAAAATCATTATTCCTGATTTCAATTATTTCAGTTTTGGTTTACCCGCAAAGTTTAGATATAGAAAAATTAAGTGGACTAAAACCGAGAAGCATAGGACCCGCTGGAATGAGCGGCAGAGTAACTGCAATCGATGTCGTTCTAAGCAGCCCGAATATCATTTATGTAGGATCAGCATCGGGTGGTTTGTGGAAGTCAACAAGCGGAGGAACTAATTGGAAACCTATTTTTGACGATCAGCCGGTTGCCTCAATTGGTGCAGTGGCAATAAATCAAAGAATTCCCGATATAGTTTGGGTTGGAACAGGTGAAGGAAATCCGAGAAACAGTCAAACAAGCGGCAACGGAGTCTACAAAAGCCTGGATGCCGGGAAAACATGGATTCACCTCGGTTTGGATAATACGAGAAACATCAACAGACTTATTCTTGATCCGTATAATTCCGATGTTGCTTATGTTGCGGCTCTCGGTTCAGCCTGGGGTGAAAGTAAAGATAGAGGTGTCTATAAAACAACCGACGGCGGAAAAACATGGGAAAAAGTACTTTATGTTAATGAAACAACCGGCGCTTCCGATCTTGTAATGGATCCGTCAAATCCGAATAAATTAATTGTATCGATGTGGCAGTATAGAAGATGGCCATGGTTCTTTAAATCAGGCGGACCGGGTTCAGGAATTTATATTACAATTGATGCGGGTAAAACATGGAAGAAAATTACAAGTGAAGACGGCATTCCCAAAGGGGAACTTGGGCGTATCGGGCTGGCAATTTCTAAAAGCAGCCCGAATGTGGTTTATGCTTTGATTGAATCTAAAAAGACGGCACTTTACCGTTCAGATGACGGCGGCTATAACTGGAAGATGACAACTAATAAAGGTGTTAACGACCGCCCGTTCTATTATTCCGATTTATATGTTGATCCTTCAAATGAAAACAGGGTTTATTATGTTCATTCCGAGGTTTCGATAAGTGAGGATGGGGGGAAAAATTTCTCAACATTAATTAACTACAGGCACGTACATTCCGATCATCATGCATGGTGGATCGATCCTAATGACCCTAATTTCATAATAGACGGCAACGACGGCGGTATGGCAATTTCGAGAGATAAAGCGAAAACCTGGCGGTTTGTCGAGAATCTTCCTTTAGCTCAATTTTATCATGTCGATGTTGATAACGGAGATCCGTATTATGTTTACGGCGGGATGCAGGATAACGGCTCATGGAGAGGACCGAATAGGGTTTTGGTTAGAGACGGCATTTACGATTCGTACTGGCAGATGCTGACCTTCGGTGACGGTTTTGATGTTGTACCTGATAAATCAAACAGCCGGTATGCATACAGTATGTCGCAGGGTGGTTATCTCATGAGAGTAGATATGAAAACCGGCTATCAGAAATATATTCAACCGGTACAGCCTAACGGAGTTAGACTACGTTTTAATTGGAATGCAGGAATTGCTGCCGACCCTCTTAATCCTGATGTAATTTATTTCGGCAGTCAGTTTGTCCATAAAACAACCGACTACGGAGACAGTTGGCAAACTATTTCTCCGGATTTGACTACTAATAATCCGGAATATCAAAAACAATTGCAGAGCGGCGGCTTGACACTCGATGTAACCGAAGCAGAAAATTATACTACTATTATGACAATTGATCCAAGTCCTGTAAAAGAAGGAGTAATCTGGGTAGGTACGGATGATGGAAATGTCCAGGTTACAAAAGACGGAGGAAAAACCTGGGAAAATGTTGTGGGCAACATTAACGGAGTTCCAAAAGGTACTTGGGTTCCGCAGGTTAGAGCTTCATATTTTAATTCAGGCGAAGCATTTGTTGTCTTTGATAATCACAGAAGAGATGATTGGACGCCTTATGTATATCACACTACGGATTACGGTGAATCATGGGAATCGCTTATTGGTAAAAATAAAATCTGGGGATATGCTCTTTCTATTTTGCAAGACCCGGTCGAACCCAATTTAATTTTTTTAGGAACTGAGTTTGGGCTCTATGTTAGTATCGATCACGGCAAAACATGGACGAAATGGAAAGATAAAGAAAACAGCTACCCGACTGTTTCAACAATGGATATGCAAATTCAAAAAAGAACCAACGATCTTGTTGTCGGAACTTTCGGAAGGGCAATTTATATTTTTGACGACATTACTCCCTTAAGAGAAATTGCTCATGACAGAGCCAAAATTCTTAATGATCATTTGAAAATATTTAAAGTACCGGATGCTGTTGAAGAAATTTATAAAAGCCCAAAAGGAGTTTTGTATCCGGCCGATGCCGATTTCAAAGGAGAAAACCGTCCTTACGGTGCAATGATCAGCTTTGTTGCAAATCCCGATACCTCAGAAAAAAATCATGAGAAAAATAAATCCGACAATGAAGAGGAAGATTCAATTAAATCAAATAAAGATAATTACGATAGTGTTAAAGTTGAAATCTTAAACTCAAACGGCGAGGTTATCAGAACTCTAAAAGATTCCGTCAAAGCAGGAATTAATAGAATCTACTGGCGGCTGGATAAAAAAGGTGTTCGTTTTCCGAGTCATGAAAAACCAAAACCGGGGTCACCGGAAAGAGGCGGAGTTGAAGTTGTGCCCGGTACATATAAGATAAGAATAACTTACGGCAAGTATTCTGATTCAACAAGTGTAAATGTATCATTCGATCCGCGAATGACCGGAATAACCCAAACCGATCTTCAGCAAAGGATGAAAGCGATTGATGAATTCGAGAAAAAAATTGAAGTAGGAACAGAAGCGGCCGATAAATTACGCGATGCAGAAAAAACTATTAAACTGGTTGATGATGCACTAAAAGAAAGAGAGGATGATCAGGCAAATCAGGTAAAGAAAGCAGGAAAAGCAGTTAATGATTCAATTAAAACTATAATGGATAAAATAAATCAAAAAGAAGTACAAGGACTGGTTGAGAATCCGGATTTATTAATCTCAAAGCTTAGCAATGCTTATGATTACTTAACTTCATCCTGGAAAGTACCGGGTGAAAACACAAAACTTGCAATTAAACTTGCAGAAAATAATTTACAAAAAGTTGTAGATGATGTAAATAACTTTTTTGAAACAGAGTGGAAGGGTTACCGGGAAAAAGTAAAAAACGCAAACATCCGGTTCTTTGAAAGCTATGAACCGATAAAGATTAAATAGAATGTAAATACAAATCGTTATTAATAGCAAAATCGCTCCGATTTGTTGCGACAGAAATTGTTTGATAAGAGAAATTGAATTTCGTTTTGTACTAATACTTAGCTTGTCACTTGACTTTAAAAATTGCTAATAAGGTTTGATTTTAAGAGCCTATGTATGTTACTAAGGTTGTGTAAATAAAATAAGGTTCCATAGATAAAGCAAAGTTAAAAAGTTCAGTAATTAATAATAGGAAATAAAAACCTTATTTATTGAAATAACCTTAGTAACTAGAAACCATATAAAGGTTTTAACTTTATTACCTTATTATATAATCACAAGAATTAAATAACCGTAAATTTTTTATCATGAAAATATTTATAATAATATTTTTGTCTTTGACTATCATTATTTCAATTAATTTATACGCACAAGTAAACACCGAAAAATACAGAAATGAAAATGACACAACAGGATTTTCTGGAAGTGTGCAATTAAATATTTCAGCGCAAACAGGAAATGTAGATTTGCAGGAATTGAATCCGTCGTTAGGCATAAATTATAAAACGGAAAGAACAAATTCATTTGCTGTAATTTTGGGAGAATACGGATGGAAAGATCAAGAAGCATTTTCAAACCAGGCATTGTTCCATATCCGGCACGTCCACGAAATTTCATTTCCGTTTGATTGGGAAGTATTTGCTCAAATAAATTATGATAAAACAAGATTGTTGCTTTTTCGCGATCTTGCCGGCGGCGGTTTACGATTTAATATTATTAAAAATAAATCAAATGAATTTTGGATAGGAACGGATTACATGCGCGAGCATGAAAAATACGATTTACCGTCCACAGCTAAACACAAAGCCGAACAAACGGTAAACAGGTGGAGCAATTATTTAACTTATTCCGTAATTGTTAAAAACGGAGTAAATTTTTCATCTGTAATTTATTATCAGCCAAGGTTTGACCAATTTAATGATTTAAAGATATTAAATGAAAATAGTTTGTCGGTTGCTTTAATCAACAATTTAACTTTAACGGTAGGATTCAGATTGTATTATAACAGCAGACCGCCGGATGCGATAAAAAATACGGATACAAAAACCGAGATGGGATTCTCATACGGTTTCTAAATATTTATAATATCCCAAATACAAAAAGAAAAAAGGCGATTATCATAACTACAACTACAATTGTAAAAGTATTCGATTGTTTTGGAAATTCATAACCGCAGTAATGACATAGCTTTTCGTCTTTATCGACCATTAAGGCACACGCAGGGCATTCTTTCTGTTTCAACTAAAATCCAAATTAATTATTGAACAGGTAATTATTAAAATAATGAAATGATTTATTTTTTTTAAACTGAAATTAATTTCTAATTACATATCTGTTTAAAAAATGAATTCTTTTACAAATGAGTAACAAAACATAATGGCTGACCCGAAAATAATTTCGTCATCACGAACGAAGTGAAGAGATCTCACTTCTGGACTAAAAACAAAAGATTGTCCGTCTTCGGCGAGACCTCGCAAAGCGGGCTTCACTCGAAGACTCGTTACTAATGACAAACTTTTTCTAAGCGT
>CAZKUR010000117.1:8813-10680 GCA_964556005.1 uncultured Ignavibacteriaceae bacterium
GCAAAGCGGGCTTCACTCGAAGACTCGTTACTAATGACAAACTTTTTCTAAGCGTCATTGCGAGTCACACTTTCATTCGTTTTCATTTGTAAGTGTGACGAAGCAATCTAACGTCTTCAATTATCTATCTGTCTGAGATTGCTTCACGGCGATTATGACTTCCAAATGTAGATGAATCGCGGTTCGCAATGACGATAGAAATGATTTTTTCTATTTTAGATTCTATCTACCAACAAAGTATAGGAAATTGTCATTCTTCTGAAAAATAAAGGCAAGGCCTTTTTCGATAACTCTCAATGACTTTTTTCTACTTTTGGGTTGGCCACTATGGAAACTAAATCTTTGAATTAAGCTTTGCGAACCATTCTTGAGAATAAAGTAATTTTCGGATCGAAGAGAAATTTCAGCCAGAGCTTAAACCACGAATTATGAAAATGTAAATTTTCGTAAAATTCCGGTGCCGTCTTTTTTAACTGCGGAAGCCTGCACCAGGGTATTGAAGGAAAATCATGATGCTCATTGTGGTAACCAACGTTTAGAGCCGGGATGTTCAAAGGCCCGTAATAGCTGTAAGTTTCCTGAGGAGGTTTTACAATGTAATGTTCCTGAATCCATCTTGCTCCAAGAGGATGAAAACCGATTGAAAGGAAAAATGAAAAAACCAGATAAAGGAAAGATATTGGTCCAAAGAAAATAATTATTAATGCGTCTATACCAAACACAACAATCATATTAAAGATTGTCCACCAGTTCATAAACTTTATGGCCTTAAGCCTTGGCGGGCGCAGCGCCTGAAAAACCGGGAATAAAATTTCCCAGAGAATTTTTCCGAAAGGGGTATTCCCGATGAGAACCGCCTCCCACCTGCTTGCAAGATCGGCATCCAGATAATAATCGCCTTGATGGGAATGATGCTGTAGATGATAGCTGCGAAATGAAATTGCACTCGGAACTACATTTGGGATGTCTGCTAAAATACCTGATAAATAATTAGCCTCTCTGCTTTTGAAAATTAAATTATGTGCGGCTTCATGAACTAAAACAAAAAGTGAATGATTGGCAAAAGCGCCCACACAAAATGCAATTATTAAAGCCAGCCACCAGGGTTGATCTTTTAAGAGAAAAGCAATAGATAATTGTAATACAACGACTCCTACGATCAACGCGAAACTAAGCGGATATCTTCCTATTAATTTACGTATTTCAGGATGTTTGGCAAGAATATCTTTTGTACGCTGCCTGTGAGGTTCTTCGGTATCGGAATAATAGAAGTCTTTTTCCATTGTTTCCATTTGATTCGTTAAAATAATTTGTTTCCTCGATTAAGCTACAGATATTTATCTTAGCAATCAATTATTGATTAGCAAAGAGTGATGGAACAATCAAGTTAAAAAGTAAAAAGTTAAAAGTAAAAATTTAGAAGGTCGGAAAAACTATCACACGAATTTAAATCGGACTCAAACAATTCACTCGGTTCATTGTTAGGATTGTTAAAAATTATTTCTTTTCAAATTCTAAAAATTCAACCGGTGCGCCGTTTTCGAGAATCATTGCTGTCCTCACACCTTTTGAAGGCGAACAGACTTCGCCAATTAATTCTTTACCCTCAATTGCCGAAATAAGATCGTCAACTTCAAATGCTACATGGGGAATATTTTTAATAATTATCGAAATTGGACTGTCTTTTTCGAAGCGCATCCATTCAATTCCGTATTCGCTTGATTCAAAACCGGAAACATAAAATTTATATTCGCTCAAATATTTTTCATTTGGTTTTATTTCATTTGTTGGAATGCCGATATGATGAAACTGCATTCCCTTTTTAGATACGGCTGGCGGCGGTTCATTGTCTTTTCTTTTTTGCATA
>CAZKUR010000118.1:0-10206 GCA_964556005.1 uncultured Ignavibacteriaceae bacterium
ATATCCTGATAGGAGTAACTTTCCCCAAAAAATCCTCCGTAAAGGCCAATATCACTGCAGGTAGAGTCTTTATCTTTTATTGTGGGGTCTCCGGCATCTATTAAAGGTGAGTACTTCTGCAAATGAAAATCCAAATCTCCATGTGTTGAGTCGTCATTCATTATCATCGGATCAACTGATATATTTGTGCTGTCTGGTGTAAATCCTGAGTAGTTTACTCCATTATTCCAAACATCATTGTATTGATAAACTAAACCTGAAGTTCCAGATGCTTTTACTCCCCTTTCTGCTCCTACTATCACATTATTCTCTACATCGTTACCAGAAATTATCTCTAATGCATAATATATATTTTGGAAATCATGATAGTTACCGATTATATAATTATTGAATAGTTTTAAGTATTGAACCCCTGAAGCAGTTATTCCACTATAACCATCTTCTGCATAGATTAAATTATTATAAATATATGTCGAATCAGAATAATCTAAATCAATACCATCAGCACCAGGATTGTTTAATATAATTGAATTATTTCTTATTGTCGGTCTTGTCCCAAATGATTTACGTATACCATAACCTCTTTGTACATAAATATAATTTGAGTCAATTATCGGATAATAGATATTATTAAAGGCTTCTATTCTAATTCCAACTGGTGAGCTTGCTTCAGAATTTGGATCCATATAAACGATGTTTTGTCTAATAATTGAATTGGAATTAAAAATCCAAATACCTCTTGTCTTAATGTTTTCAAAAATATTTTTGTATAAAGTTATATTAGATTCATTTATATATATCCCTAAAGAAGCGTTAATAATTTTGTTAGCTGTAACTAAACCACTATTTCCGTTTGTCTCTATCCCCCAAGTATTTAATGAATTTGGAACTTCAATCAGGAATCCTTTGAGTACACAACTATCAGCAATTTTCACAGCGGAAATTCCAGTTGTTTGTATACTAATAACACAGCTATCCATCCCTGCACCAATCAATGATAATCCCGGTATCATATAAACACGCTCTTTGTAAGTACCATTAGCTACATAAATTGTATCGCCAAAATGAGAAACATTTATTGCCCACATTATGCTGTCGGCTGCGGTTTCCCATGTCAAATAGGGCGGCACATTGCCCTGGCCATGCTTTACATAATGTATCGTTGCATTGCCGGTGGCAATTAACAATGCACAAATTATCATAGTCAAAAGTATAGTTCTTTTCATATGCTTACCTTTTAGTGTTAAATCCTGGTGAGTTGCTTAAATTTATTTTCTCCCATTTTTTCTTCCTTTTAAGGTCTTTCCCATTTTATCTCCTCACAGAAGATTGAATACAAAAATAATTGTAATTATAAGTTACAATTTTGTGCTTTTTTTATCAAACTTTTTGATGTTGGAATTTTATACAAAATATTATTTTCAATTTAAAATCTGTCATGCATACAGAATAGTTAAACTACTTTTTAAAATATTCAAATAACTCGATTGGATTTCCCGACGGATCTTCAAGTAATATCTGTTTGCCTGCGACCCCTTCAATTATTTCTCCTCTGAAATGCGCTCCTTGTTTTTTCAGTTTATCAACGAGATCGGAAAGATTATCGACTGCAAGATGAAACCTATTCCATCCGCCGGTTGTTGTTATACCGCCGCCGCCTTTTTCATTCGGTGAGCTTAATAATAATTGCAGATTTCCCCTACTTAAGATCGCAAAAGCCGGATCAGGTTTCATTTCAACTTTGAAGTCGAGATTTTTTGTATAAAAATTTATTGATTCATCAACATCGTTAACAATATAACGTACTGCTACATTTGCCATAATTACTTTCCTCGATATTTTTTTCTAAAACTTAAAATATTCCGGATAAATAATATGTGACAAAATGTTATTATAATGAAGAATCTTTAATTAAATCTTCTTCATAATTAGTACTAAAAAATTCAAAAAATATTCATCCAATATTTTCAACAATTAACAAAAAATTTATCTGATGAACCCAAAAGGCTTTGAAGGCAACATTTGGAATTATTGCTACGACTTCTCCTTTCAAATTATTTAAGAATTCCTCAAGCTTATTTTGGTCTTTTGTCATTTTAATATCAAAGCGGTGAATTTTGTATTTCATTTTATTTCCTCCTTTTTCTTTAGTTCATTTAAATATTTTATAATTTCTTCATGCCGTTTTTTTTGAGAGTTAGCAAGTAATAATATCTGAAAAAAGATCATCACAATTAAGATTATAATAAATGTAATCCCAACTGACATTTCATTTTTCCTTATAAATTATTATCGTTTATTTTTTTGAATTACTATTCATTTAACAATTTAGATTTTAATTCAGCACTCTTTCCTTTATCCATTTTGTAACAAGTTGTAATACAGCCGGAGAAATTGTTTCCTCAAGCTTTCCATATTCAAGAGGTAAACCGTTTCTACAAGTCTGAAAGAAATGATTAAGTTGAGGCAGCACTTCAACTTCAAAGTTTTTATTTCCTGTATCTAAAAGTATTTTCTCAATAGCCTGTTTATTCCTTCCCGGCGGGACCTGGATATCGTTTTCACCAAATAGTGCCAGGACAGGACAATTTATTTTGCTAAGAAAATTTTGGGGTTCATATTTTAAGTTGAATAAAAACCAGGGAGATAAAAACCTTTTAACAGCGACTTCTATTTTGTTCAAAGGAATTATTGGATCGTAATCTTTATAAATTTTTATTAACTCTTTTCTTTTCCTGTCATTTGAATTATTATTCAACAGCACTTTAAAAACTTTCTGCTGAAAAAGATGTTTTTCCCTTAAAGTATTTTCATCAAGTCCGTATGCCCTGCCGACGGATTCTTCATACTGATAATTATAATCAACGCCGTTTAATCCCGGGCTTGCCATCATAATAAGAAAAGATACATCAGGATTATTTACAGCAGCAATTGAAGCGACTATACCTCCTTCGCTGTGTCCTATTAAACCAATTTGCTTTGGATTTATATTTTTTTTCTCTTTTAAGAATTTTATTCCTGCAATAACATCGGAAGCAAAATCGACGCTGGTTGCATTTTGTCTATTGCCGCCGGATTCACCGACTCCCCTCTCATCGTATCTCAATACTGCAATTCCATTACGCGTGAGATAGTCTGCGATAACATGAAACGGTTCATGTCCAATTATTGAATAATTTCTATCATGTGCTCCAACGCCGGGAATAAGAATTACTGCAGGAAATGAACTTCCTTTTTCCGGAAAAGTTAATGTACCTGCCAGCTTTATATTGTTCTCTATTTTATTTATAAATGTAACATTTACTTCTGTGTAAGGATAAGGCGGTACCGGTGTTTGCGATCTTTTGTTTCTAATAATTTTACTGACCGGGAGTAATGTCAATTTTTTAATTAGCTCTCCTTGATTCCATATTCCCTCAATTTTTCTTTCTTCAGATATATACTCACCTTCAAAACGGGCTTTAAGAGCAGAAACTTCAATTATTAATTTAGAATCTTTAAAAGATATTTTACTAACTGGAATTTTGTTGTCATTTCCATCAGGAGTATATACGATAGCTATTAATGTATCTCCGGGAGATTTTGTTATTTTAAAAGCTATTCTAAAATTAACTCCAGGATATTTCAAAGCTCCCTGCCAAATTCCTTCAATTTTATTTTCATGACTAGTTGAAGAACATACTGAGGCAATTAAAGATATTAGAAGTATTGGAATTATGTTTGTAAGCTTTTTCATTTATAATTATTCTTTATTTATTGTTATTATATAGGACAAACTCTACTATCAGCAAAAACAGTGGAAACGCAATGCTGAGTATAATTTGTGTATCTAATCCGATAACAGGAGCTTTGTTTATAATATTTAATGATCTAAAAAGAAGAAATATTATAAAGCCAAGTGTAATACTTTGCAGGGTTCCAAATATCCAAAAAATGTTGTTGCTCATTGTTTACCTCTTATTATTATTCTTGAATAAAATCGTGTCTCAAAATCCTCATCATTTTGTAAAGCGGCTACAGCCTGTTCAAGTCCTTTTATTTTATATCTAATGATTAAGTACACGGAATTTCTTCTAACGGATGGATTTTCATCACTTAATGAATTTTTAACTATATTTGTCGCCCTTTCAATATTTATTTCACATAATGAATTTATAGCGCTGTTCTTTACAAACCATACAGAATCATTTACACCTTTCATTAAAGCATCAAAAGCTTTTTCGGAACCTATGCCGCCAAAAGCACTGTAAATGAAATTCCTCATACCGGGTCCCGGCGCTTCGTTTAATTTGTCGATTAATGGTTCGAGTGCTTTTTCAGACTTCATTTTACCCAATGAATATATTGCAGAATTTCTGACTCTCACATTATCGTCATTTAATAATTGTATTATTTGTGGGACTGCTGTATCTGCTTTCATGTCTCCCAATGCATCAACGGAAAATTCCCTTATTACCGGATTGGGATCTGACAGCAGATCTATTAAGGGAGCAATAGAAACACTGCCAAGGTTTTTTAGTCCATTAAAATGTTTATGGATATATCTTCGCGGTGTAATTCTAATTTCATTTATTAATGAATCAATCTGTTGTTGAGAATTTTGAGCAATAATTAATTCCCGATGTTGTTCAGTTGTTCCGAAATCAACCCAAAATAGAGATAGTAAAATTAATATTACAGCGAAAAATGAAGTAATACCAGCAGCTTCCGATTTTGTAGAAGGACTTTCCTTCCTAATCAATAATTTTACCGGCGCTTTTATAATTGCGTTAAACCATTTTGGGAGAGGAATTAAAAAGGGAGTACTCTTTCTGTAATTCTCATATTCTGCACCGTTTTCTTCTTTCATCTTAATTTCTTCAAGCAGGCAAATTCCTAAAATAACCATAGCTGCAAGCAGCCATGGTAAGCTTGATGAAACGCTCCAGGTTTTTTTCATAATATTTATATTCGTAGAAAATAACATCAGCCCGTAACTCCATATCAGCCATCCGGTATATTGAGGGTGACGTGAAAATTTATATACTGCACTTGAAGCAACACCCTTTCCCTCGAAACGCGTTTGGAACCAAACAAGCACTCCCCAAACAAAAAGGAAAGCACCTGCCGACATAAAAAAATATGAAATGAATAAATGTGCATTCCAGTTAAACAAACCTGCAAACCACATTAAAAATTCATAAGGCAAATAAATAATATTACCTAATTGAAGCACATTGAAAGAAACATCCATGAAAGGCAGCCAGCCTACGCGGAGGATTCCGAGACCTGCAAGAAAGAACATACTCAGAGCGAACTGTCCGAATACCGGCAAAAACAGAGCGAAAGCACCTGCCCATGCCCATCCGCTTTTTTTTGTTGTAAAACCGATTACTATAAAACCAAAGATCAGCAATAGACTCGCGTAGCCTATCCATCTCAAATAAAGCGTATTTATAAACAGTTCAGATTTATAAGCATCAAACTCGCTTATTCCCTGATCGAATCCTGGAAATCCGACTTTCTCCTGGAGCAATGAATCAACTAACCCTGGTAGTTCTACGAATGCAAACATTAATGCGAAGGAAAATATCAGAGCCAATATAAAAAGACTTATATTTTTTAAATCTCTCATCACTAACTCCTAAATTGATTAATTCTTAATCCGATTTATCCACAGGGTTTTTTATTAATAATTGGATTAATTCCTTATATACATTTCCCTTTTTTTCAATTCTTATCATGAGCAGATATTTTTTTAGCAGGAAAATTTATTTTATTATTCTTTTGATAAAATTACCAGATAATGAAAAAAAGATTTGTCCGGAAAGAATTATTTGAGGAGTAATGTTAAATCTCTAATGCAAAGTATAAAGTTTCCGGAAACAAGTATCAATCCCTTTATAATCTTACACTTCCGTCTATGTAAATTTTAGATTACAAAAAATTGGAATAGTGACTAATTTAGCATTGCTTGCTAATCGTTAAATTTATTTTCTTGACTTTCACACATGAAAATATTTAGTTGTTCAACAAATACTGTACGATATTAATTCTCTTTATAGTAAAATATCATTCGATTTAAAATTTAATAAGCGGGTATTTTATGAATTCACTAAACTTAAAGGGAATTTCATTTAAAGTAAGTCTTTTAATTTTTACTTTAATAACAACCATCCGCCCCCAGGTCAGCGATATTTCTTTTGACCAGATATTTCTTGAAGACGGACTGTCGCAAAGCATAGTTAAATGTATTCTTCAGGATAAAAACGGGTTTATGTATTTTGGAACCGAAGACGGTTTAAATATTTACGATGCATATTCTTTTACTGTATTTAGAAACTTACCGGGAAATCCAAACAGTTTAAGCTATAATGATATTACCTGTATGTGTGAAGATAATTTCGGAAGGTTATGGATTGGCACCTTTAATTCAGGTGTTAATCTTTTTGTCCCAGAAAAGAAAAAATATATAAGATTTAATCATAGCCGCCATAGCTTTAATAGCTTGAGTAATGATAATATAAATGCAATAGTAAAAGATAATCAAGGAGATATTTGGATTGGAACCGATTATGGTCTTAACCGGGTTGTTAATACTTCAACAGAAGATTCTTCTTTTATTATAAAAAGAGGTGTAAAAGATTCCAGTGGCCGCAATCGTCTTGCAGATGTAAAAGTATTTTCTTTGTTTTTCGATACTGAAGGATTTTTATGGATTGGTACAAACGAAGGACTATTTAAAGTTTCTAAAGAATCCGGGGCAAAATATTTTTCTATAAATCAATTCAAACATGAAACAGATAATAAAAGTTCAATCAGCAATAATACTATTCGGACGATTTATGAAGACACAGAAGGAGAAATATGGATTGGAACCGATTTCGGTTTGAATAAAATTTCTTCAACTGAAAAAAACTCCATTTCGCCAAAGTTTCATAAATATTTTCAGTCCGACGTTAATGTAAATTCAATAAGCAGCAATGAAATATATGCGATAAGTGAGGATGCTTCGGGCATGATCTGGATTGGCACAAACGGCGGAGGAATAAATATCTACGACAAGAAAAAAGCTAAATTTGTTTCTTATCAATACGACCCGTTAGATTCACGTTCTTTAAGCTCAAATGAAATTAGATCATTATATCTTGACAGGTCCGGAATAATGTGGATTGGAAGCTACGGCGGAGGAATAAATAAAGTATCAAGAAAAGCAGGACAATTTTATCATTATAAATATAGAACAAATGATGAAAATTCTTTAAGCCACCCAATTGTTTGGTCGTTTTACCAGGATGACAATGGTGTTCTCTGGATAGGAACTCACAACGGCTTAAATAGATTGGATAGAAAGACAAACACATACAAACATTTTTTACATATTCCCGGGAAAAACAGCTTAAGCAATAATATTGTCCGGGTTATTACTCCAATTGATAACGGCAAGTTACTAATAGGTACAAACGGCGGCGGGATAGATGAGTTCGATCCCAAAACAGGTCTATTTAAAAATTGGTCGCACGATTCGGCAAATCCAAATAGTTTAATGCATAACGAGATAAGATCAATTTATCAAGATAAAGATGGAATTATATGGATTGGAACTTACGGAAGCGGAATGGAAAGATTAAATCTTTCCACAGGAATATTCAAACACTATTTTAATGTTCCTGATGACACTACAAGCCTCAGCCAAAATTACGTGAGAGTTATTGTTGAAGATAACGACGGTTATTTATGGATTGGAACCGAAGGAGGCGGTTTAAACAGATTTGATAAAAAGACACAACAATTTACTCATTTTAGAGCCCGGCGAAATGTAAGCAGATCTTTGTCAAGCGATTACATATTTTCAATATATATAGATTCATCCGGAGTATTGTGGCTGGGAACTTTCGGCGGCGGCTTAAATAAGTTCGATCCTAAAACAGGGAAATGTAAAACCTACACCATAAATGACGGTTTAACCAGTAATTCCATTTATGGTATTCTTAAAGATAACAACGGTAACCTGTGGTTAAGCACTAATAAAGGATTATCAAGATTTAACCCTAAAAAGGAAAAGTTTAAAAACTATAACATAAAAGACGGGCTGCAGGATAATGAATTTAACGGAGGATCATATTATAAATCAAAAAGCGGAGAATTGTTTTTCGGGGGGATAAAAGGATTCAATGCGTTTTATCCTATTGCGATTGAAGATAACAATTACATTCCTCCGATTGTTTTAACTTCATTTAAAATATTTAATAAAGAAATATATTTCCCTAAACCGTTAACTTCAATTAAAAAAATTGAGCTTCCATATTCCGATAATATTTTTTCATTTGAATTTGCAGCACTGGATTATTTCTCCCCGCAGAAAAATAAATACGCCTATAAAATGGAAGGTGTTGATAAAGATTGGGTTTTTGTAGACGCCAGTAAAAGATTTGCAGGCTATACAACATTATCGCCCGGCAAATACACCTTTCAAGTTAAGGGTTCAAATAGTGACGGCATATGGAATGAAAATGGAATCAAGCTTCTTATAACAATTATACCTCCATTCTGGCAAAGATTGTGGTTCATTATTCTGATCGCAGTTATGATTGCGGGAATTGCGATCCTCCTTTATTTAAGAAGATTAAAAATCATACGAATGAAAGTTGAACTCCAAACAGCACACGATGCACAGTTATCTATCATGCCCAAATCCGATCCAGTAAACGAAAAACTTGAGATATCGGGAACTTGTATCCCTGCAAATGAAGTAGGGGGAGATTTTTTCGATTATTTTTTGCC
This sequence comes from uncultured Ignavibacteriaceae bacterium, assembly GCA_964556005.1. Taxonomy (GTDB): domain Bacteria; phylum Bacteroidota; class Ignavibacteria; order Ignavibacteriales; family Ignavibacteriaceae; genus CAZKUR01. The sequence continues at coordinate 8,764 of CAZKUR010000118.1, forward strand.
GGATGAAGATGGTAAAAAATTCGGAATTATGATAGGCGATGTTTCCGGTAAAGCTATGAAGGCTGCTGTTACTGCAATTATGACAAGCGGAATGGTCATTTCCGAAATCAGATCAAATAAGTGCATTAATGAAATTTTAAAGAATGTTAATTCTTCTTTGATAAATAAAATTGAAAAGAAGATGTTCGTGTCCGCCTGCATCTGTTTAATCGATACGGAAAAGATGATCCTGTCGATAGCAAATGCCGGGTTAACCAGACCGATTTTATTATCCGGAGGCAAGATTGAATTCCTTCAACCGAAAGGACCAAGGCTACCACTTGGTGTTAAAAGTGATATACATTATGAAATGACAAATTATAAATTAAAAAAGGATGATATGATTTTCCTAACCACAGACGGAGTCGATGAAGCACAAAATACCAACCGGGAATTATTTGGGAATGAAAGATTAAAAAATCATATTTTGTCCGTAACAGGAGACAGTTTATCCGTTGCAGAAATTAAAGACTCAATCATAAAAGAAGTGCAGAAATTTATCAGAAAGAATAAGCCGGACGATGATATGACGGTTTTAGTAATAAAGGTAAAATAGTGAACATATTTATTCCAATGTTCTCGACAAGATTTTTTTACACAGAAAGTTCAAATTTCATTTTTGAAAAACGGCTTCAACCATCTCATGCCTTTCGATTGGACTATTTCCATGCCTGTGTTCCGGTCCTAATCCTTCCCAGTAGTGAATAATTTTATAATCTCTGAATAAATTCCGTATTTCACCCGGTTCAAAAAAAGTACGCTCTTCCCCATCAGGCCTCAAATAGGAATTCTTACCGATTTTAATAGAGTTTTCGGATATTGTTTTATACGATTTGTCGGAAGTTGTAAAGGCAGTTATGAAAAGTAAGCCTCCGTCTTTCAACCAATTTGAAAGTTTTCTTTTCAGCAAATCGATTTTTGTCCAATCAAGTATTTGAATTAATCCGAATAAAAGTATAGCCGAGTAGCTCTCTAAACCGGAATAATTTTCAAAACCGGATAAAGATGTATTGAAGCTTAATTCTTGCTCTTCTTTTATTTCTTTTAAAAATTTAATTGAAACAGGGGAAGTATCGATCGCTTCAACTTTATAACCTAATTCAGCTAAGTAAACAGTATTCCTTCCCTGGCCAGCACCAATGTCCAGCACAGGCTTTTCTTTTGAGATTAGATGATGGTATTTAACAAGAATTTTTTCGGGATCTTTTCCGAAAACATCTTTTGCTTTATTGTAATATTCGTTGTAATCCAAGATTTTTATTTCTTCGTTTTTCTTTCTCTATAATGCATCCAGGGGAAAATAATTCCAAAAGTAATTGAAAGAACAAATGCTGTTGACCAATCAATAATTCCCTCAGAATGGACTACTAAACTATAAATATAAGTTACTAATGAACAGACTAT
>CAZKUR010000119.1:0-9878 GCA_964556005.1 uncultured Ignavibacteriaceae bacterium
TGACACTAGGATAATATCTATTATAATGTTTGTGTAAAAGATTTAATTAAATACCCCCGGGATTTCCGTATCGCAGTTATAACATTTCCCATCTTTGATTTTTTTTGTTAAAACGGAATGCCAATCTCTCTTAATGAGTGAAGCGTGACAATTCGGACAGAACGTAGTTTGTCCGTCTTCATCATGTACATTACCCACATAACAAAATTTTATTCCCTCGGTTAGTGCGATCTTTCTTGCTCTCTCTAATGTTTTTTTTGAAGTGGCGGGCTTATCTCTCATTCTGAAATCGGGATGGAACGCAGTAAAGTGCAATGGAATTGAATCGCCGAGATTTTTTAATATCCAATCGCTTTCCTGTTTAATTTCTTCAGAAGAATCGTTCTCTCCAGGGATTAACAAAGTTGTTATCTCAAACCAGATATCGGTTTCATTTTTCAGCCAGACTAATGTATCGAGTACATCAGCCAAATGTGAAAATGTTAATTTATGATAAAACTTATCGGTGAACGCTTTCAAATCGACATTAGCAGCATCTATATATTTATATACTTCTTTCCTTGCATTTTTGTCTATATAACCCGCCGTAACCATAACCGATTTTATTCCGTTCTCGCGGGCAATTTTTGAAATATCGATTACATATTCACCAAAAATTGTCGGATCATTATAAGTATAAGCAATCGATGGTGTTCCATAATGTTTTGCAATTCCAACTACTTCTTCGGGTGATGCTCCGGTCGAATTTAAATCATCTAATTTTGCTTTGCTTATCGACCAATTCTGACAAAACTTACAGCCGAGATTACACCCTGCGGTTCCAAAGCTTAAAACAGTTGTACCGGGTAAAAAATGGTTAAGAGGTTTTTTTTCAATTGGATCGATAGCGAAACCGGTTGGCCTTCCATAACCGATTGTATAAAGTTTTCCTCCGTAATTTTGTCTTATAAAACAAAACCCGGCCTGTCCATCTCCTATTTTACAGTATCGCGGACAAAGCGTGCAGAGAATTTTTTCTTTATCCGAAGGTTCCCACCACTTGGCCTCAATTAGTTTATTTTTACCTGTTTGAATACTTTGTTCAATCATATTAAATCACTATCCGGTTATAAAAAAATCCGAATCTTTTTTATACTTATATCAACAAAAAATTCTGAAGGCCCAGTATCTTATCAATGTTCACACACAAATAGTACAAATATTTTTACATAATTTCAAAACGAATCCAATTGGTACGGCTTTTTTCGGAATATGGAGCGCCAGCAGTAAATATCACGATATCACCATCTTTAACATCACCTGATTGAAGAATTATCTTTTTAACATCTTCAATAGCGAGATGTTCCTTATCTAATTCTTTGTAAAAGAAAGAAGTTGTACCCCATCGAAGGCATAAAATATTCATGGTATTCTGGCTGTTTGAAAAAGCAATAATTTTTGCTGCAGGTCTGAATTTGGAAATATTAATTGCTGTTCTACCTTTAAAAGTAAAGGCTACGATTGCGGCAGCATTTATTTGCCTGCTGATCGATGCAACAGCTTTGCTGAAAGAATCAAACAAATTATCATCGGTACCGGAAGGGGTTACGTAATCTAATTCCGGTTTTGGAATGAGATGCTGTTCTGCAATTTTTACAATGTCGTTCATTATGCTTGCAGTTTTCACAGGGAATTTTCCAACGGAAGTTTCACCGCTTAACATCACAACATCGGTCCCATCCCATACTGCATTTGCAACATCGGAAGCTTCGGCCCTTGTCGGTATTGGGTTGTGTATCATAGACTCAAGCATTTGAGTTGCTGTAATAACAATTTTGCCCACAGCGTTGCACTTCCTAATTATTTCTTTTTGAATAACCGGAACTTCCTGCGGCAGTAATTCAACTCCCAAATCACCTCTGGCAACCATTATTCCATCGGCGGCATTTAAAATTTCATCAAAGTTTTTTACACCTTCAGGTTTTTCGATTTTTGCAATTAAAGGTTTTTCGAAATTTCTTTCTTTTAACCAGTCTCTCAACTGTATAATATCATCTGCACTTCGAACGAATGATAATGCAATATAATCCGCCCTGTGCTTCATTATAAATTCAAGATTCTCATAATCTTTTTTGGTTATGGACGGGGTAGAAAGTTTCATACCAGGAAGGTTCATTCCTTTTCTTGGTCTGAGAGTTCCGCCGTTAACTATTTTACAGATAAGCGATTTATTTTTTTTACCGGTTATCTCTAATCTGATAAGACCATCGTCTATCATAACCAAGTCACCTATAGAGGCATCGGAAACAAGTTGTTTATATGAAGCTGATATTATTTTTTCGTTGCCTTTTAAGTCGTCAATTGTAATTTCAATTTGATCGCCTGATTTTATCTCAATCTCATCTTTTTCCAGTTCGCCAATCCGGATCTTTGGTCCCTGAAGATCGACAAGAACAGCTAAGGAAGTACTTTCATCAATGCATGCTTCATTAATCGAATTAAAAACCTTTTCATAAAAGTTTTTATCTCCATGCGAAAAATTTAATCTAACTCCATCCATACCTGCATCAATCAGTTTTTTAATAGATTCGGTATCCTGTGTTGCAGGCCCTAAAGTACAAAGGATTTTAGTCCTGGCAAAAACTTCGTTTAATTTTTTATTCATTTACTCTTTTTCTTTTTGCTTGGAGTTTTCTTTTTATTGCTTGAATTTGTACTGCTTCTCATAGCTCGTGCTTTTTCGTAAAGATCTTTTATCTTTTCTTCGACTAAAGCAAATACCGTATTGGGAGGATAAGCGCCTTCTTTATCTCTTTTTCCTGCTTTAACGCCGGTTAATATTTCAATTCCCTCTTCCACTCTTGAAATCGAATAGATATGAAACATTCCATCTTTAACTGCATTTATTACTTCTTCTTTTAGCATCAATTCCTGGATATTTTGAATAGGAATAATGACACCCTGATTGCCTGTTAAACCGCGGGCTTTGCAGACCGAAAAGAATCCTTCAATTTTTTCATTTACACCGCCGATTGGCTGGACGTCGCCCTTCTGATTTAAAGAACCCGTTACAGCAATTGATTGTTTAATCGGAAGATTTGAAAGGGTTGAAAGCAATGAAAATATTTCCGCACATGAAGCACTATCGCCTTCAACAGTTCCGTAAGATTGTTCGAAAACCAGGTTTGCATTAAACGTAAGCGGAATTTGCTGACCGAAAGTTTCTTTAAAATACCCGGCAATAATTAAAACGCCCTTGGTAAACATTTTGCCTCCCATCCCGGCTTCACGTTCTACGTTAATGATATTACCTGTTCCCAGCGAGACAGTAGAGGTAATTCTTGTCGGACGGCCAAATGCATAAAAGTCTGCTGCGTAAACCGCAAGTCCGTTTATCTGTCCTACCCGTTCGCCTTCGGTATCAATAAGCAGCATTTTATCATTTATCATATCCGAAACTTTTTCCTCATACATTCCGTGGCGTTCTTTCATATTATCAAAAGCTTTTTGAACGTGGGCAGCATTAACCAAATTAAAACCGTCATCCGTGGCCCAAAAGTTTGCTTCTCTTGCAAGATCGGATATTTGTGAAAACCTTGCCGTAAGCTTGTTTTTATGGCCTGCATAAACGGCACCGATTTCAACCAGGTATGCGATTGCTTCTTTATCGAATTCCATTAGGTTTTCTTCTTTAATTAATTTTTTAATAACCCGTGCATATTCGACTAAAATTTTTTCATTCCTTTTTATTTCATAATCAAAATCGGCTTTTATTTTGAACATTTTTTTGAAATCATATTCGTTCTCTGCCAGGTAGGAATATATCCATTGGCTTCCCAGCAGGATTACTTTTGTATCAACAGTTATAGGCTCGGGCTTTAGAATAGTCGGTGAAATTGAAAATAGCATTGGCGGATCTTGAATTTCCAATTTGCGGTATGTAAGAACTCTTTTTAATTTTTGCCAGACACCTGATTCTTCAAACAAATGAAGAATATTTAAAACTATATACCCGCCGTTTGCACGAAGCAATGAACCACCTTTAATTTTTGTAAAGTCGGTGTACCATCCGCCTTTGCCGTCGTTCAATTTTTCGATAACTCCAAAAAGGTTCGCAAATGTCGGAGAAGTTTCCACAATAACAGGACAATTTTTTGTTTCCGAATTATCAAGGATTACGTTTACTTCGTATTCTTTAAAATAATCAATTAAAAATCCGTCCGGTGTTGTATTGCCGTTAGGTTTAAGTCCTTTGAATACATTAAGATTTTCGGATATATTAATTTCAACATTAGACAAATAATCAAGAATTTTTTCATCTTCATATTTTTCTTTCAAATTTTCAAATACCGTTTTGATTACGATTTCCGCCGCACTTTTCTCAAGTTCAACTAATTTGCCCTGGAATTCTTCAGTGAGTTTCAATCCTTTTTTTATTAATACCTGGAGTTCCTGCTGGTAATCGTTATATCTTTTAATAATTTCATGTGCAAATTCTTTCGATATCTTTCCTTCCGAAATTTGTTCTTCCAATTGGTAAATTGGCACCGGTTTATTATCGATTAAAGGGATTATATCCGGTCGCGCCACTTCTCCTATTTTAATTTGACCCAAAGTAAAATTATCTTTTTTTAATTCATCTTCGAATGAACTCATCATTTTTTGTTCATGTTCGTTGAATTGATTAACAATTTTTTTCTTTCTATTTAAGTAAGATTCACTTTCAAATGTTTTCGGGATTCTTTGCTTTAAAACGCTGATGGCATTTGACATATCCTGTTTAAAAACTTTTGCCTGGCCGATTTTAAATGTAAGTAGTACAGGTCTGTCGTCGTCTTTAAAATTGTTTACGTAAGCATAATCGTACAGCGGCGGGCAGTTTGCACTTATTCTCTCCAGCATTTTTTTTACTGTTGTTGCTTTGCCGGTACCGGATAACCCGGCGATAAAAATGTTATAACCGGGAGCTCTTAAATCCACTCCAAGCTTCAATGCCTTTAAGGCTCTTTCCTGCCCGATAATTCCTTCGATTGGTTCTAAATCACTTGTGGATTCAAATTCAAAAACGGCGGGATCACATTTCCATCTTAGGTCTTCTGGTTTTAGTTCATTTGGTTTTGTTGGTTTTGGATGAATCATTGCAGCCCTTTTCTTAATAATTTTAATTGAGATAAATTAACAACATTTATTAAAAAACAAGTTTGCAAAATCTAAATATTCCCGTAGTTAATATCAAAAGAAATATTCACAAAACAAGTAATAATTGTGATAAAACAAAGAAATAATTCCATTAAATAGCGTCGATTCAAATTAAATTTTTAATTTTACATTAAACATTTTTATTATTATTGAAAACAATATGAATATTTCAAAAGCAAGAGATTATTTTCCGCTTACTAAAAAAAATATAATTTATTTTAATCATGCTGCTACTGCTCCTCTTAGTATTAAGGTGATAGAAGCTTTACGGAATTATATTAATAACAAAACCGACGGTGAGATTGAAAATTATAATGAATTTCTGAAAATTGCGGAGGAATCTAAAAATCGGCTTGGTGAGATGATAAATACTACCGCAGACAGAATTGCTTACCTCGATAATACATCAAACGGCATTAATATTTTAGCACAAGGAATTCAATGGAAAAGCGGTGATAGAGTATTATTAAATGATACGGAATTCCCGGCCAATATTTATCCATTTCTTAACTTAGAGAGAAATGGGGTTATAATTGATTTTGTTAAATCTAAAGAAGGCGCAGTGTCGGCAGATGATGTATTAAATAATATTAAACCTAATACACGTCTTATCTCAATTAGCCAGGTTCAATTTTTATCCGGTTACCGGGTTGATCTGAAGAAAATAGGCGAGTACTGTAGAAATAATAATATCATTTTTTGCGTAGATGCAATTCAAGGGCTCGGTGCAGTAAGGCTCGATGTTCAAAGGGATAAAATTGATTTTATTTCATGCGGGACACAAAAATGGATGTTGGGTCAGCAAGGGCTTTCTTTCATTTATATTTCTGAAAAATTGCAGGAGCAGTTAAAGCAAAGTTACCTCGGATGGCTTTCTGTTAACGGTGCATGGGATTTTTTAAATTATAAAATAGATTTGAAGGATTCAGCCGATCGGTACCAGGGAGGGACGCTTAATACAATCGGTATAATTTCTTTAAATTCTGCGCTCGAAGTTTTTTTTGAATTCGGCTTCGATGAGATTGAAAAAACCATTGTGGACAATACACGATATTTTACGGAAAAATTAAAATCGATCGGGATTGCTCCTTTTCAAGCTAATTATGAACAGGAAAATTTGGCCGGAATAACAAGCTTTAAGATGGATGATGCACAAAGAATATTTGATGAACTTTCAAAGAGGAAAATACATTTTTCATTAAGAGCCGGCCTTTTAAGATTTTCTCCGCATTTTTACAATACAAAAAAAGAAATCGATATTGTTGTTGATGAACTTAAAAAGCTGATTAAATAGTTAGGAATTTCTTTTGACTTTTTAATGCAAAAGAATTTTTATCAATTGCTCTTTCGGTTGCAAGAATTCCATCAAGATGATCGACTTCATGCTGTAAAAGTTCTGAAAGCTCATCCTCTAAATTCATTTCGTTATAGTTCCAATCTACATCGTAATATTTAATTATACATGCTTTATGCCGCCTCACTTTCACCAGCAAATCGGGAAAGCTCATACAATCGTCCCAGAGAGTTATCATTTTTTCACTTAAATCAGATAGTTCCGGGTTAATAAAAGCAACCGGTTTATTAATATTCATGTATATAATTCTTTTCAACACGCCGATTTGCGGCGCTGCGATTGCTCTTCCGGCTTTATGTCTTAAACGGAAATCCATCATTGTATCATGCAAATCTGAAATTATTTCTTGAATATATGCTTTTTCACTTTCTTTTACGTATTCACATTTTTTATTCAGGAATGGATTTCCAAGTAGTAGGATTTTTTTTACAGCCATTATCTTAGAATTTAATTTCCAACAAGAAAATTTAATTATTAATTTGTAAATTAATTCTAATAAAATGTAAATAAAAGTAATATCATAAATAAAAGGAGCCGCAATGAATTATCCATATAAATTCCTTTCTTTTGCAGTAATACTCTTATTTGGTTCGGCAGTTTTGTTTAATAATTTCGCACAGGAAAAGAAAGAAGAAAAAGTCCGTATCAGCCCCAAAGCCGGAGTTATGCAGGTAGTTGGATTCACAGAAGTAAACATTGTTTACAGCCGGCCGGGCGTAAAAGGAAGGAAGATCTGGGGTGGTTTAGTGCCTTATGATAAGGTTTGGCGCGCAGGTGCAAATGAAGCTACTACGATATCATTCAGCACCGAGGTAACTATTGAGGGAAAGAAACTTCCTGCCGGTAAGTATGGATTTTTTACTATTCCTTCCGAAAAAGAATGGACAATAATTTTTAATAAAGTTGCGGATCAATGGGGAGCTTTTCAATATAACGAAGCTGAAGATGCATTACGGATAAAAGCTAAACCTGTCAAAAATAATTACCAGGAATGGCTGGCATATACTATTACAAAAACCGGTGATGATAGTGCGACTATAGCTTTGGAATGGGAAAATCTTAAAGTACCTTTCAATTTAAAAGTACCTTTGAAAAAGAAAAGTTAAGAATGATATTTAACGTAGGATGGTTAATGTATGATGGGATTGTCACCTTCAAGGTCAGCAAATAGTCTTTTCCATGCGACCTTGAAGGTTGTTTATAACTCAGATTTAATTTCTAATAATATTTAACAACTCATTTGTCTTGTTTTCCATTAGCTTAACATCACCACGGCTTTCAACATTTAATCGTAAAATCGGTTCTGTGTTTGACATTCTAAGATTAAATCGCCAATTCGGATATTCAACACTCAGCCCGTCGACATGATCTATTTTCCCATCGGAATATTTTTTTTCAACTTCTTTTATTTTTGCCGCGGGATCATTTATTGTTGAATTTATTTCACCGGAACAAGGATATGCTTTGATCATTTCTTCAACTAATTTTGAGAGTGGTTTATTCTCTTCTGAAATAAGCTGGAGAATTAAGAGAAACGGAATCATCCCGCTGTCGGAATATGAATTGTCGCGGAAGTAATGATGTGCGGACATTTCACCACCGTAAATAGCATTAACTTCACGCATTTTTTCTTTAATAAATGCGTGCCCGCTTTTCGATTGTACCGCTTTACCATCGTATTTTTTAACTACTTCAAGAGTATTCCAGATTAAACGCGGATCATGTACAATGCTTTCACCGGGATTTTTTTTCAAAATTGATTTTGCCAATAAACCCACAATGTAATAACCTTCAATAAATTCAGCATTTTCATCAAAAAAGAAGCAGCGGTCGTAATCGCCGTCCCATGCAACTCCTAAATCAGCTTTATTTTCTTTAATTGCATTTATCGTAGCTTTTCTGTTTTCAATTAAAAGAGGATTAGGAACTCCGTTTGGAAATGATGGATCCGGATCGTTAAAAATTTTAACCATTTTAATAGGAAGTTCGGGTTCAAGCTTGTTTAATGAAATTCCAGCACAGCCGTTGCCCGCATTTACTACCACTTTATGCGGTTTTATTTTGGAAACGTCGTAAAACTTTTTCAGGTTATTGATAAAATCGGGGAGTATATCTTTTATACTATAGTTCCCGATCCTTTCAGCTTTAGGATCAAATTTATTTTCAAGGATCATTTTTTCAACTTCATTCAATCCCGAATCATAACCTACCGGGACAGATCCTTTTTTTACAAATTTCATCCCGTTATATTCAGGCGGATTGTGACTTGCGGTGATCATTATTCCACCGTCGGCATTTAAAAAAGGTGTTGCAAAATAAATCATTTCCGTTCCGCAAAGTCCGATATCGATTACATCAACTCCGTTTTCATTTAAACCTCTTGTTAATGCCTCCGAAATTTCCTGAGATGATTCTCTGACGTCGTGACCAATCACCACAATCTTTGCTTTTATTAATTTTGAATAAGCTTTACCAATTTTGAAAGCTAAATCACTGTTAAGTTCGGACGGTACCTTTCCCCTGATATCATATGCTTTAAAACAATTGATTTTTTCCATAAAAAGAAAACTCCCTTTGAAAATAACCTGATTTTAGATTGAAAAAATAATCGTAGATATTATTAAGGCTGTTTTTATAATTAAAAAGATAATACATTTATAGTTGTAAAATTATGAAGGAAATCATCATTATTAAAATTTTTTCCAAAGAGATTTTTTTTTCAATGGAATTTTTACCCGATTGTTTTTATGTTTTATTATCACAATTTATATAGGGAGAGAGATATCGTAACAAAAGATACTGTTAAATGGCACTTCGCAAAGTGTAACAACTCGAAATGTAATTCTATCTTTCTGGTCAATCCGGATGAGACACCAGGAGATTTAGGTTTTATTTGTCCTGATTGCAGTAAAAAATTGACACATTCTCATGTGGTTCAATGTTCAAGCTGTAGGACAATCCTAAATTTTGTTAGAGCTGCACCAAACGAAGAAAAAGTAGTCTTTAACGTTCCAAAGTGTTCCCACTGCATCGGCACTATTGAAGATGAATGGGAAGTGGAACCGTTGTACCAGCCGGATTCTTATATATAACTGAATCCGCTCGCTGGTTTACCATTCTAAAGTTTAGCTGAATAAGCAAAATTGATTTATTCGGATGCTTATTCAGCCTTTCTTATGCTATAACCTTTTCTATCCCATACTTTTCAAAAATTAATGTGATTTTAGAAGTTAATCGTTTCGATAAACTTTAATAAATAGCGAAAATACTTTAATTTTGAAACATTATGCTGTTAATTTAATCAATAAAAGGTAACTCAATGAAGCGAAAATTATTTTCAAGTTCT
>CAZKUR010000120.1:0-9795 GCA_964556005.1 uncultured Ignavibacteriaceae bacterium
AGATGATCCTTAAAATAATAAAATCTTTCATCATTTCTAACAGTTCTATCTGATTCAATGATAATTTATAAATTAGTATTTTTTTTCATTTCTTTTTTCAAAAAAAAAAAAAAATGAAGTTAAACAATAAAAAAAGAGGATCGGGAAGCATTAATATTGTAAATGTCATTATCCCGATCCTCAAATCTTCCCATAACTCTTCATAAAATAATAATACATCGATAAACAGATGCTTAAGAGTAAAAGACTAACTTACAACCGCCTTATAACCGTAACAATGAATTCCGGCTTTACCGTCATCCTGTATACGACGGAAAACTAGTTTAACATTTTGTCCAATTTGAAGTTTGTCCAAATCAGTTTCAACGATTTGAGTAGTTATCTTTACTCCATCACTTAATTCAACAATGCCAACTGCATAAGGTGTTTCTCTTATGAAATTTGACGGCCCAACTCTAATAACTGTAAATGTTGCCAGCTTTCCGGTATCACTTAGTTTAACAGTTTCAAATTCCTCTGACTTGCAATTGTTACAAACAATACGCGGAGGAAAATGAATTGTACCGCATTTTTTACAGCGGGCTGCTTCTAATCTATATCTTTGAGGAATTTCACGAAAATATTTTGGACTAATCATATTGCCTCCAATATATTTATTACACAACTGGCACCTGAACCGCCCATATTCTGAGCAAGTCCTATATGTGCATTCTTAACCTGTCTTTTACCGGCTTTACCCTGTAATTGTTCATAAAGTTCAATAATTTGAGCAATTCCTGTAGCGCCGACAGGATGTCCTTTAGATTTTAAACCGCCGCTTGTATTTATTGGAATCTTACCGGTTTCTAATGAAGTCAAACCTTCTTCAACTGCCGAACCGCCGAAGCCCTTATCAAAAAATCCAAGATCTTCGGAGACTACAATTTCTGCAATTGAAAAGCAGTCATGAACTTCTGCAAAGTTGATATCTTGCGGTTTCAGATTTGTCAGCTTATAAATTTTCTCTGCCGCTGTTGATACAGCCTTGAGAGTAGTTAAGCTTGATCTGCTGTGCAGAGCAATTGTATCTGAAGTTTGAACCGAACCTCTAATGCGAATCGGAGTATCAGTGAATTTCTTCGCGATATCCATCGGGCAAAGAATAACCGCTGCACCTCCGTCGCTGACTGGTGAACAATCAAGCAATCTCAAAGGATCGGCAACCAATGACGATCTTAATACCTGGTCAATAGTAATTTCGGAACGAAACTGTGCATTTGGATTTTTTGATCCGTTCCTGTGATTTTTTACTGCGACAGCAGCAAGCTGTTCACGTTTTGTTTTGTACTGATGCATATGAGCGTTAGCTATCATTGCATAAAGCCCGGGGAAAGTAACTCCCTGGTATACTTCATATTCCTGATCAGCCGCTGTAGCAAGAGCATCCGTTACATCGGCGCCGTCGGTCATTTTCTCAACACCGCCGGCAAGCACGATTTCACTTTGTCCTGAGGCTACTTCAAAGTAAGCTTGTCTGAATGAAACGCCTCCTGATGCACAAGCAGATTCGACTCTTGTAGCAGGGATAGGGTTCATTCCTAAATAATCAGCCATAACCGCACCTAAATGTTCCTGGCCTACAAATAAACCGCTCGACATACTTCCAACATACATTGAATCAATATGGTCTACTCCGGCATCTTTTATTGCTTTTAACGCAGCTTCTACAAAAATATCTTTTATGGATTTATTCCAGAGTTCACCGAACCTGGTCATTCCTGCACCTATTACTGCAACTTCTTTCATTATTAAATCCTCCTCTATTCGTTAACTATTATTTTATGCCGGAACTTTGCATACTCTCCGTAATCCAGATAGATTTTACCGTTATCCAGCATATCTCTAACTTTAGGAGCTTTATCCTGTACTTTAACAATATCATCAGTTACTTTAAATATAAATCCATCACTCCCTGCACCGGACCCGAAGGAAACCATGAAGATTTTATCTCCCGGTTTAGCAACATCAAGAACAGCTGATAAACCTGTCGGTGAAGAACCGGAATAAGTATTACCCATCCACGGAACAATCCAGCCTGTTTCCATCTGATCTTTTGTAAATCCTAACTGCTTTCCGGCCGCTTGAGGAAATTTACCGTTTGGCATATGAAAGACGGCATATTTAAAATCTTTCGGCGACATGCCTGATTTTTCCAAAAGATTTTTTCCAGCATTAACTACATGCCTGAAATAAGCAGGTTCGCCTGTAAAACGCGCAGCATGGCGAGGATAAAATTCACCTTCTCTTCTCCAGAAATCAGGTGTATCGGAAGTATAAGAATTGGTGAATAATATTTCGGCAAGAACATTTTCTTTACCGATTATAAACGCAGAACCTCCTGCCGAAGCAGAATATTCAAGAGCATCACCGGGAGCGCCCTGAGAAGTGTCTGCACCTATTGCAAGAGCATATTTTACTTCATTTGCTTTTACAAGACCGTAAGCAACAAACATTGCTTCGGTACCGGCTTTGCAGGCAAATTCATAACTTGCAACGTGCACATGCGGACCGATTCCGAGTGCATCGATGACAATTGTGCCGCTTGGTTTAACTGCGTAAGGATGAGATTCGGAACCAATGTACACAGCACCGATATCAGCAGGATTTATTCCTGCGCGCTGTAAAGCGTATTTTGCCGCCTGGACGGAAATAGTTATTGTATCTTCATCAAGGCCAGGCACAGTCTTTTCATATAACAATAATCCTTTTTTTATCGCTTCAGGATCGGCACCCCATTCTTTTGAGATGTTTTCAACCTTTATACGATAGCGTGGTAAGTATGAGCCAAATCCAACAATTCCAATCATACGAATACCCCTTCAAATGTAATATAAATTAGTTAATTAATAATTAAAATTATTATTTTAATTTCTTATAGAACAAGCGGAATTTTAAAATTCCTTAAAAAATAATTTCCCCTTATATTTTTCATTCTATTTATTTTATGGAAGATAAATATATTAACTTTTATCATTAGTGTAAATCAAAAAGCGTATGTTCAATTAAATTTTTTATTCATTACTATTATCTTCTTTCATTTCGGGAACAATTTTTTCGACAATATTCTCAAATTCATTTTCGCTTTTGATATCAAACCATTTAATTCTTTTATCCCTTCTAAACCATGTAAGCTGGCGTTTAGCAAAGCGTCTTGTATTTCTTTTAATTAATTCAATCATTTTTTCAAAGCTGTACCGGCCGTTTAAATATTCAATTACTTCTTTGTAACCTACTGTGTTAAGTGAATTTAATTCTGTACTGTAACCCATTTTTAAAATATTTTTAACTTCATCAATTAATCCAAGTGAGATCATATTGTCTACTCTATCCTCAATCCGTTTGTAAAGAATTTCTCTTTCCCAATTTATTCCGAATTGAAGGAACTTTAAATTAAGATTTCTTTCATATTCTTTATGATGCTCCCAGATAGGTTTGCCTGTTGAATAATAAACCTCGAGTGCCCTCATTACTCTTTTCCAATTTTGCGGCAGCATTTTTTCCGCACTTTCGGGATCGACTTCTTTCAACTTTGAATATAGATATTCGTTACCGAATTTATTTCTTTCTTCTAAAAATTTTTCTCTCAAATCTTCATTTAGCACTACCGATTCGGTAATTCCATCAATTAATGCTTTTAAATAAAGTCCCGAACCACCAACAACTACAGACTGCTTATTTTTTTTAATAAGATCTTCACTTATTTCAATTGCTATTTTTTCAAATTGGCTAGCATTAAAATTTTCATCAGGATTTAAAAAATCAATTAGATGGTGTTTAATTTTTTCCCTTTGTTCGGATGTAGGTTTTGCTGTTCCGATATCCAGATATTTGAAAATCTGACGGCTGTCTCCGGAAATAATTTCCCCATT
This sequence comes from uncultured Ignavibacteriaceae bacterium, assembly GCA_964556005.1. GTDB lineage: Bacteria > Bacteroidota > Ignavibacteria > Ignavibacteriales > Ignavibacteriaceae > CAZKUR01. The sequence goes on from CAZKUR010000120.1 coordinate 3,909, forward strand.
CAATTTTTCCGAGAGCTGTATTCCAACCTCTGTTTTACCTGAACATGTTGGGCCAACTACGCAAATTACTTGCCGCATAGCGGTCACTTCTGATCGTTCCAACCTTCTCTGCCGATTAAAGGTACAAAAGTAAACTCGGGAATTTCTTTCACATCATATGTCTTTTCATCAATTCTTGTAAGGACTTCTAACGTTTGGGATCTTTTGTCTCCAACAGGAATAACAAGTCTTCCTCCGATTGCTAGCTGCTTTTTTAAAGATGAAGGAATAACCGGTGAACCTGCGGTAACTATTATGCCGTCAAACGGTGAATATTCATCCCATCCGATTGTACCGTCACCGCTTTTAGCATGAACTCTTAAACCTAATTTATCGAAAAGCTTTTGTGTTTTCAGATAAAGATCCAAATTCCGTTCGATTGTAAAAACTTGTGCGCCCATGTTTACTAAAATAGCTGCCTGATAACCGGAGCCTGTTCCTATTTCAAGAATTTTGTCGTCTTTTTTTACGTTTAATTCCTGAGTCATAAAAGCTACGGTAAACGGCTGCGAGATTGTTTGCCCGAAACCGATGGGCAAAGCTATATCCATATATGCGTGATATTCCATGGCTTTAGGAACAAAAAGATGCCTGTCAACATTTCTAATTGCCCTTAATACATTTTCGTCTAAAACTCCTTTTTTTTCGAGCTTTTCGGTTAATTCCAGTTTTTCTCTTTCGTGCATTTTAAAAATAATATTTTTATCAGGTGTGCAAAGTTAATACAATACTTAATAATTAGTAATTTTGGTATTAAAAAAATAACTTAACATATGAAGGAAAAATGTTGAATTTAATATTGGGTGCACTCCTTATAATGTGCATGCGTATTTGCGATGTTTCTATCGGAACAATGAGAACGATATTTGTTGTGCAGGGCAGAAAATATTTTGCCGGAATAGCCGGTTTCTTTGAAGTCTTAATCTGGATTTTTGCGATCAGGTTTATAATGCAGCATTTAGATAACAACTTTAATCTTTTCGGTTATGCAACAGGATTTGCTTTAGGCAATATTATCGGAATTACAATTGAACAAAAAATCGGGTTAGGTTTTGTTCAAATTACAGTTATTTCCAGGCATTTTACCGATGCTATTGCGGATTCCTTCCGCAACCTTAAGCAGGGAATAACAATTCTTCCTGCCGAAGGAACAGCAGGCGGTGTTTCAATTATAGTACTAATAGTAAAAAGAAAATTTCAGAAAAAAATTCTTGAAGTAATTCGTTCAATTGATACAGACGCGTTTGTTACCGTACAAAGTTCATTCCCGTACCGTGGTTTTATTCATGGGAGTAGAAAATAAAACTTACTAAATATTGAAAATGAATATCATATTTTACAACAGATATGACTCAATAAAAATGGTTAATCACAGAACATAAAGAGTTTTAATTTAATTTATGAATTATTTTCCAAAATTTTTTTTAATTTCTTCATCCTCTCTTCATAATTTATATTTAATTTTTTTGTAAGTTGTTGGTTAAGGATATTTATAATAATCCTTACCTATTATTTATTAATACTCAATTTAAGGAGACAACCTATGAAGAAAGTTTTTGGGTTACTATTTTCTTTCGTTCTTCTAGCCTTCCTTCCTGTTCAAGCTCAATGGCAGGAACAAACTTCCCCAACAACAAACGGTTTATTTACAGTATCAGTTGTAGATAATTCAGTTGCGTGGATTGGTGGTGATCAAGGAACTGTTCTCAGAACTACCGATGGCGGTGCTACATGGACAAATGTTGGCGGTGGTACAATAGGAACAGGCCCTGTTTATAATATTTTCGGTATAGATGCACAAAATGCTATTTGTACTGCATCTCCCTCCGCTACATATATGTATAGAACTACTGATGGTGGTGCAACATGGACACAGGTCTATACAAATGCCAGCGGATTCATGGATGCAATCTGGATGTTTGATGCTAACAACGGGTTTGCTTACGGCGACCCTGTAGGCGGAAACTGGGAACTTTACAATACAACAGACGGCGGTGCTACTTGGACTGCTGCTCCCGCTCTTGCACAGAACGGTACCGAGGCAGGTTGGAATAACGCCATGTACGTATCAGGTTCCGATATCTATTTCGGTACTAATAATACGCGTATTTACCACTCTACAGATTTGGGAAATTCCTGGACAGCTCAGGCTACCACCGGAAACTCAAACTCTTATTCAGTTTGGTTTAACAATGCATCTAACGGTTTGTCAGGTGGTGATGCTTCATTAGCCGCAACAACTGACGGAGGAAATACTTGGACTCTTAACAATGCTCTGCCAGGCAGCGGTATAATAGGTAGTATTACCGGAGTTGGTTCTGATTGGTGGGCTGCACGCCAAACTCTTGATATTTATTATTCAACCGATAATGGCGCATCGTGGACATCACAATATACCGCTCCAGGTAGCGGTGCCTACAACGCAATGGCTAAGTCAAGAAATGGAAATTTGATAATTGCAGTTAGAAGCGATGGCGGTATTTCCAGCTACGTAATTTCGATTACACCTGTTGAACTCACTTCATTTACTGCCACTTCAACGAATGATGGAAATGTTCAGTTAAATTGGTCAACCGCTACGGAAACAAACAATCAAACCTTTGAAATTCAAAGAAAAGCCGAAAGCGGAAGCTATGTAACTATAGGTTCGGTTCAAGGAAACGGAACAACAACCCAAGAGCATAATTATTCATACGTTGACTCAAAGGTTGAACCTGGAAATTATACCTACCGCTTGAGGCAGGTGGATTTTAACGGTTCATCGGCTTATTCCAATGAAGTCAATGTTAAAGTTAATGCTCCTTTAAGCTTCGGATTACAACAAAATTATCCTAATCCATTTAATCCAACAACTATAATAAAATACAGCTTGGATAAACCTGGAATGGTTAAATTGAGTGTGTATAATGTTCTTGGACAGGAAGTAAGTACATTGGTTAATAATTATAAAGAAGCCGGTTATTACACTGTTAACTTTAATGCTTCTAATTTACCAAGCGGGACATATATTTATAGACTACAAACAGGAAATCAAGTTTCTGTAAAGAAGATGATCTTGATGAAATAGTGTCTTCTTTAAATACTGAAAAAAAAAGCTGCTTTGAAATTTCGAGGCAGCTTTTTTTATTTATTATGAATTTAGTATGTGAGAATTAACTTAACTATTGATAATTCAACAACTTGGAAACAATTATATAAACTTTGAAATAAAATATGCCTAAAAAAAAATTTTAATTTCTATTGATAAATATTGAAAAAATTTCTTATCTTAACTAAGAATAATATTGTTTTCTGGTTAGTTTTTTAGTTAATTAAAAAACAAATGGAATTAAGCCTAAGTGAGGATGGTTAAATTATTCCATTTTAATAATAATCCTTAAACATGTAGGGAGGTCTCATGAAATACTTTAACAAGTATCTTGGTGCTCTGATCTTTTCTTTCTTTTTATTCTCCGTGGGGTATGGTCAAAATCTTGCAGTTACCCATAACCCAATTTCCGGTACAAATCTCCAAAATCCAAACGATTTGGTAATTATTCATTATGACGGCGATAATGCCGGTAACTCTGTTGGAGACGGCGGTACAACATTTATTGGCGGTGCACGTTTTAGAGCGTCAATAATGGGTACATATAACGGTTATTTGCTAAAATACGTTCAATTTTTCTATTCCCAAGCAGCAACCGGTTTAACTATTATGATTTACGACGCCGGTACATCAACAGATCCCGGAACCCTGCTGCTCAGTCAAACACTGGATATAGCTTCATTGACACTTGGAGATTGGAATCAAGTTGAACTAAGTTCTTACATTCCTATTTCAGGCAATGACATATGGGTATGCTTGCAGGTTGAAGATGCTACAGGTGCAAGTTATCCGTTCGGAGTCGATGCAGGCCCGGCAGATCCTGACGGCGATTTTGTAAATGACTCTGGAGTATGGCAGCATCTTAATGATTTCGGTTTAAATTATAACTGGAATATTCGTGCAGTTATAGATTCCCCCGGTCCCGTTATTTTTTCCGAAAATTTCGATGCATTAACTGCCGGTGGGCAGGTTGCCTGCCAAGATCCAACAAATTGGACAACATGGAGCAATCTTCCATGCGATGCTACGGAAGATGCATACGTTTCCAATACTTATTCTTATAGCAGTCCAAATTCTGCCGTAATTGTTCAGAACAATGATCTTGTTCATGTAATTGATAATTACACAAGCGGCAAGTATCAAATTTCTTTCTACAATTATATCCCAAGCGGAAAGACAGGTTATTTTAACACCTTAGCTTTATTCAGCGGAAGTTCTTCCCAATGGGGTTTGGAAGTTTATTTCAATGCAGGTGGTGCAGGATCAATAAATGCAGGTGGAACCGGTACTGCTACTTTTACTTATACATTTGATGCTTGGGAAGAAAACATCGTTGTTGTTGATCTCGATAACGATTATGCCGAATATTGGTACGGCGGAAACATGATTTATTCATGGCAATGGACTTTAGGCGCTTCAGGAACTCCAATACCAGATCAATTAGGCGGAAATGATTTCTTCGGAGCCGCAGCTACCGATGAAATGTATTTCGACGATTATATGGTTTCTTTATACGTTCCTGTTGAACTTACTTCTTTTACCGGAGCTGCTCAAGATGATAATGTTGTTCTCAACTGGTCAACAGCTACAGAAACCAACAACCGTGGTTTCGAAATCCAAAGAAAAACCGCTGGAAACGATTTCTTAACCATCGGTTCCGTTAATGGCCAGGGCACATCGACACAATCTCACAGCTATTCTTATGTAGATTCAAAAGTTGCACCCGGAACATATTCATATCGGCTGAAACAAGTTGATTTCGACGGAACATCTTCATATTCAAATCTGGTTGAAGTTAAGGTTACTGCTCCTCTAAATTTCGGATTAGATCAAAATTATCCTAATCCGTTTAACCCGACTACAAATATTAATTTCAGTTTAGTAAAATCGGGATTTGCTAAACTTGTTGTATATAATATTCTTGGTCAGGAAGTTCGCGTACTTGTCAACGGCTATAAAGACGCAGGACGCTACACCATTAATTTTAACGCAGTGAATCTGCCGAGCGGAACTTATATTTATAAGCTGCAAAGCGGAAATTCTGTATCAGTTAAAAAGATGATGCTGCTTAAATAATTATTGAATTTCTTAATTGTACTAGGCTGTTTTGATTTTTTATCAAAGCAGCCTTTTTATTTTTAAAGGATGTATGAAATTTTTTTAAAAACCAACAGGAAATATTTCTATCAGGAGTAATATTAAAATTAATTTAATAGTGAAAGATTACGTGAATTTTTGGCTGCAAGTTTGGATATATCATTCTCTTTCGATGTAACTTGCAAAGGAAGGCAATAGTGCTAGTGTGTCATTGACAACAATTTCTATTTTACATTTAGTCTTATTAAATTTTGAGGCGCCGGCAGGATTCGAACCCACGAAAAAGGCTTTGCTGGCCTTTGCCTTGAACCACTTGGCTACAGCGCCATTCGAACATTAAAAATATTTCAGGGAACAATCATTAAATCTTTAAATTCAATTTATATAAATCAATAACTAAGCCAATTTGAAATATTTTAATTTAATAAAATTAAGAAAGTGCCCCTGACTCAAATTAAGATTGAAATAAATGATGAAACATTATAAATAAAAAATATTTCTTATAAGTGATTTTCTTTAAATTAAAATGTGATCAAGATGGTTGATTGAAATGCTGTTAATTTTTTTATAATTCTAAAAAAGTTAGAAAGTAATTTTATTAAAATTGATAGAGGCGCCGGTCGGATTCGAACCGACGAATAAAGGTTTTGCAGACCTTCGCCT
>CAZKUR010000121.1:0-9662 GCA_964556005.1 uncultured Ignavibacteriaceae bacterium
TATGCTCGATCTAAAATTTATCCGCGAAAATCCCGAACTCGTTAAACAGGGAATAAAAAACAAAAACGAAAAAGATAGAGTGGACGAAATTATTTCACTCGATGAAGAACGAAGGAATCTTATCCTGCAATCGGATGAACTTAAACATAAGCGAAAGGAAACATCAGCCAAAATCCCGCAGATGAAAAACGCAGGACAGGATACTTCGAATATTTTAGCAGAGATGAAAATAGTTTCGGATAATATCACTGAACTTGATTCAAAGCTGGGCAATATTCAAAATGAGCTGGATGATCTTTTGATGTACGTCCCGAATATGCCTCATTCATCTGTCCCGGTCGGGAAAACTGCAGAGGATAATGTTGAGGTAAGGCAATGGCTGCCTGAAGGGTTTTCTTTCGATAAGAATAAAAATTTATTGGACCATATCGAGTTAGGTAAGAAGTTTAACATTTTAGATTTTGAAAGAGGAGCAAAAATATCAGGATCAGGTTTCCCTCTTTATAAAGGTAAAGGTGCAACACTGGAACGTGCGTTGATTAATTTTATGCTGGATTATCATATGCAGAATCACGGTTATACCGAAATATTTCCGCCGTTTTTAGTAAACAGAGATTCGATGAAAGGAACGGGTCAGCTTCCCAAAATGGCTGATGATATGTACACAATAGAAAAAGATGATCTTTTCCCTGTTCCAACAGCCGAAGTCCCAATTACAAATATTTTTCGGAATGAAATAGTAGATGAATCTGAACTGCCGATAAAATATGTCGGTTATACTGCTTGCTTTAGGAGAGAAGCAGGTTCATACGGAAAAGAGTCAAAAGGATTTCTCAGAGTTCACCAATTTAACAAAGTTGAAATGGTAAAGCTTGTTAAACCGGAAAGTTCCTACAACGAATTGGAAAAAATTGTTAACGATGCGGAAGATATTTTAAAAGCATTGAATATCCCCTACAGAATTTTACTGCTGTGTACAGGCGATTTAAGCTTTTCTGCAGCAAAGTGTTACGATATTGAGACCTGGTCGCCTGCAGAGCAAAAATGGCTGGAAGCATCTTCATGCAGCAACTTTGAAAATTTCCAGGCAAGAAGGGCAAACATAAGGTACAGGAATGCCGAAACTAAAAAGCCTGAATTTCTTCACACACTTAACGGATCCGGTTTGGCTACAAGCAGGCTGATGGTTTCTTTGCTTGAAAATTATCAGACACCTGAAGGAAAAATTACGGTGCCTGATTTGCTGCAAAAATATACAGGGTTCGAAGTAATAGATTGATGACTACTTGAAGGAATTGATCGAGGTTGTAAACGTTGAACCTTTTGTAGATTAAATTGATAATATTGTATACGGCAAATATTTATGACAATTTTTTATCCATACCCCGGTTTAATTTTGTTAAATAAACTGACTTAATTAAGACCTAATTTGCCAAATAATATTCAATTGTATTTATCCATATAGCTGGCAGTATATTATAATTTTCCCTTTCTTCAGATTAAATTTTTGGTATTTAAATTTTTTGTGATTATCTTATTTTGAACCTTTAAAGCCTTACCTTATTATTGTAATCTTTAATTAAAAAATCAGTAGATTATCTTTAATGAAGAACCTTTTCACTTTAGGAAAATATTTTGCAAGGTATAAAAAGAAGCTGATAGCCGGCGTTATTTTTATTCTATTGTCAAATGCAGGGTCAGTCTATATTCCCCTGCTGGTCAAAGATGCGATTAACGATCTGACCAAATCGGTAATAGTGGTGCAATTAATTAAATATGCCGTGCTGATTGTTGCTGCATCTTTATTTGCGGGAATATTCAGATTCTTTATCAGACAGACAATTATAGTTGTTTCCCGTGAGATTGAATTCGATTTGAGATATGATTTTTGGAACCATATTCAAAAGCTCCCGTTAAGATATTTCCAAAATAATTCAACAGGGAATATTATGGCTCACGCAACAAACGACATAAATGCAGTGAGATCATACCTCGGCCCCGCTGTCATGTACTCTACAGATACGGCAATCAGGTTTGTTATTGTAATTTCTTTAATGCTGTCGTTAAATTTTTCATTAACAATATATTCTCTTATTCCGCTGCCCTTTTTGTCATTCCTGGTATACAAAGTCGGAAAACTTATACACGAAAGATTTACTCTCATCCAGGAACAGTTTGCAACTATGACTACAAAAGCACAGGAGAATTTTTCCGGCATAAGAGTCATTAAATCTTATGTAAGAGAGCTTAATGAAATTAAGGAATTCGAAAGCATGAACCATGAATATCTCAACCGGAATATGAGCATGGTAAAAATCCAGGCTTTACTGCAGCCTATCCTTTTTTTGATAACGGGAGTTTCTATAATTATTGTAATCTGGGTCGGAGGCATTCAGGTAATTAAAGGAACGACAAGCCTGGGTGATATTGCCGCATTTATTGCTTTTCTGGGTATGTTGATCTGGCCGATGATAGCTTTCGGCTGGGTTATAAATATGATCCAGCAGGCGGAGGCAAGTATGAAACGATTGAATAAAATATTTGCAGAACCATATGAAATCAGGGATACTGAAATTACCGATAGAAATATAAATCAAGTAAAAGGCGAAATTGAATTTAAAAATGTTTCTTTCCGTTATAGTGAAAATTTGCCCTCTGTTTTAAAGGATATAAATCTAAAAATTCCGGTAGGTTCAACAGTTGCCGTTATGGGTTATACAGGTACCGGGAAAACTTCTTTGGTAAATTTAATTCCAAGACTTTACGATATTACCGAAGGACAGCTTTTAATTGACGGAAACGATGTAAGAACTATCCCCCTGGAAACTTTAAGACAAAATATCGGCATGGTTCCGCAGGAATCATTTTTATTTTCGGATACAGTTTTGAATAATATTTCTTACGGATTAAGGGAACCGGATAAAAATAGAATCGAAGAAGTTTCAAAGATTGCACATTTTGATTTAGATGTAGAATCCTTTCCGCACGGATACGATACGATTGTGGGTGAACGCGGCATTACGTTTTCAGGCGGGCAAAAACAGCGGGCAAGTCTTGCAAGAGCTTTGGCAATCGATCCGAAAATTTTAATTTTAGATGATTCTTTCTCTGCGGTAGATACAAATACCGAGGAAGAAATTCTGAAAAAACTTAAAGTTTTTATGAAGAACAGAACGAGCATAATAATAAGCCACAGGATTTCAACCGTAAAAGACGCCGATCAAATCATAGTTCTTTCTGAAGGAAGAATTGCTGAAATCGGAACTCACGAAGAGCTTGTTGCATTCGATGGAATCTATGCAGACCTGCATTACAAACAATTACTCGAAAAAGAACTGGAAGAAATAAAGTAACCTTATGGCTAACGATTATAAAAGTGATGAAGAAGTATTAGGCAAAGCCTATGATTCGCGTTTAATGAAACGGCTTTTGACTTACGTAAAACCCTACCGAAAGTACGTAATCTCGGCAATTTTACTAAATGTTGTAGTTGCTGCGGTGCCGGGATTCCGTCCGTTACTTACTGAAATTGCAATCGATAAATACATTGCACATTCCGATTACCACGGCCTTTTTATTATAAGCTTGATTTTGTTCGGCACGCTGATTGTCCAATCTGCAATTCAATATTTTATGACTTATTATATGCAGTATCTGGGACAAAGGACAATATTCGATCTCCGAACTCAATTATTCAATCATATTCAAAAACTTGCATTAAAATTTTTCGATAAAACACCAATCGGCAGGCTGGTTACGAGAGCAACGAACGATATCGAGGCATTAAATCAATTATTCTCTTCCGGTATCATAATGGTTTTCAGCGATGTATTTACAATAATCTGGATTCTCGTTTTCATGTTCACGATGGATGTGAAATTATCATTTGTTACTCTTTCTGTTCTTCCTGTTCTTATCTACGGAACCTTTTTATTTAGAAGAAAAGCGAGGGAAGCTTACAGGGATGTAAGGCTTCATCTTGCAAGACTAAATGCATACATGCAGGAACATATTACCGGGATGAATACTGTTCAGATTTTTAATAAAGAAAAGGAAGAAAGGGAAAAATTTTCCAGCATCAATAAAGATTATAAGCAGGCAAATATAAATGCCATCTTTTATTATGCAATTTTTTATCCAGGTGTTGAACTTCTAAGCTCAGTTGCTATAGGATTAATTATCTGGTACGGCGGCGGCGAAATTATTCATAACACTCTTGAGATTGGAGTTTTGATTGCATTCATTCAATATACCGAAATGTTTTTCAGGCCTATAAGGGATCTTTCGGAAAAATATAATATTATGCAGACTGCAATGGCATCATCGGAAAGAGTATTCAAGCTTCTTGATAACAAAACTTTCATTCATAATGCCGAAAATCCCGTACATCTCGATAAAGTAAAAGGCGAAATTGAATTTAAAAATGTCTGGTTCGCCTATAATGGCAACGACTATATTCTTAAAGATATTTCATTCAAAATAAATCCGGGTGAAACGATTGCCATTGTCGGACATACAGGCGCAGGCAAAACGAGCATTATAAATATTCTAACAAGATTTTATGATATTCAAAAAGGTTCTATTCTTCTCGACGGAATCGATACCAGGCAAATAGATAAAAAGGATCTTCGAAAATATATTTCGATAGTTTTACAGGACGTATTTCTTTTTTCGGGCACAGTAAAATCGAACATTAGCATGTCGAATGAGCAGATTCCATTCGATAAATTATTAAATGCCGCAAAATTAGTCGGCGCAGATAAGTTCATTTCCGAATTACCGGATAAATACGATGAAATAGTCAAAGAACGCGGCGCTACCTTAAGCGTGGGACAAAAACAATTAATTTCTTTCGCGAGGGCTTTGGCTTATGACCCGCAAATATTAATTTTGGATGAAGCAACTTCCAGTGTAGACACGGAAACTGAGATTTTGATTCAAAAAGCAATTGAAAAGCTGCTGATCGGACGCACTTCAATAGTGATTGCACACAGGTTGTCTACTATACAAAGTGCGGATAAAATAATTGTGTTACACAAAGGTGAAATAAGAGAAACCGGAAATCATCAAGAATTACTTGCAAAAAGAGGAATTTATTATAAATTATACCAGTTGCAATATAAAGATCAGGAAATAGTTAAAGCTGTGTAAAAAAATAAAATAAAAGTCTCATAAAAAAGGGAGTACTCTCATGCCGAACACACAATTTATGACCCTCGCCCGTCATATTATTGAAGGGGAAAGAATGCACCCCGGTGCAACAGGTGAATTATCAAAGCTTCTCCACGATTTATCATTAGCCGCAAAAATAATTTCGCTTGAAGTTAATAAAGCCGGCCTTGTTGATATTATCGGCTTCACCGGAAATCATAATGTTCACGGGGAACAAGTTAAAAAATTGGATGTCTTCGCTCATGATACAATGATTCAAGCGCTGGATCACGGCGGACACCTGGCGGTTATGGCTTCGGAGGAATCGGAAGATATAGTTCCTATCCCGACAAGGTTCAAAGTCGGGAAATATGTTTTGCTTTTCGATCCTTTAGACGGATCATCGAACATCGATGCAAACATCAGCATCGGCACAATATTTTCGATTTACAGAAGAGTCTCGCCTGACGGCCAGCCCGGTACAATTGAGGATTGTCTGCAGCCCGGGTATAAGCAAATTGTTGCAGGTTACGTTGTTTACGGTTCAAGTACAATTTTGGTTTATTCGGCAGGCCATGGAGTACACGGCTTTACTCTCGATCCATCTTTCGGTGAATTTCTTCTTTCTCACCAGGACATTAGGATTCCTAAAAAAAGCAAAATTTACAGTATCAATGAGGGAAATTACTTATACTGGCATCCCGGGCTGAAGAAATATATCAAATATCTGCAGGAAGAAGACAAAGCTTCAGAAAGGCCTTACTCTTCCAGATATATCGGTTCAATGGTTGCAGATATTCATAGGAATTTACTTTACGGCGGAATATTTATGTACCCCGCAGATTCCAGGCATCCTAAAGGTAAGCTGCGTTTAATGTATGAATGTAACCCGATGGCATTTCTTATTGAAGCCGCTGGCGGAAGAGCGACCGACGGCAAAAAGAGAATCTTAGAGCTTCAACCTCAAGAAATCCACGAACGAACACCTATTTTCATCGGAAGTGAGGAGGATGTAAAACAAGTGGAAGAATTTATGGCAAGAGAGGAAGTTGCCGAAGAAGTATTAGTTAATAATAAGAAGTCCTAATAAATATACTCCTCAAAAATAAAATTCAGCGCTGTCACGAATCAATTTGTGACAGCATCTTTTTAACCCTATCAAAGTTGAAGATAAACTAAAATTAATTTCTACTTAATCTTTTCCAGTTCAGCTTTTATTTTATCTGCTAATTCGGTGGGGGTAATTCCTTCAATTTTAAGCTTAGCGTTTATAACCGCTATTTCAGGACTGTCCCCTTCCCCTTTCATAAATTTATATAAATTAAAGCCAAGCCGGTTTCTATCATTCATTAATGGAATGTACTGGCTTAATTTTTCAATAATCCCGTAAGCCTTCGATTCGAGTGAATCTTTCGGAGATGGCTGCGTAGAAGGTGGAGGTAATGTAGACATTATTTTTTTGCCCAAATTTTTATTATTAAATATGTACTATAATTAAAGCGTGAAATAATTGATATGTTAGTTTTTCTTATGTTTATCATTTATTTTTTATTATCGTAATCAAAATTTATAAAATTTTCGTTTCAAAAATTGAATTTTAATTCATTAGAAAAAATACTAATAATAAGGCTGAGTTCCCTTGGCGATATCTTATTAACGACCCCATTTATACGTTCTTTAAGGGACACAAACCCTAAGTTAAAAATTAATTTTTTACTAAGGCAAAAATATAACGATGTTCTCGAAAAAAATCCTTATATATCGGGAATTTTTTTCTATGAATCTAGGAAACAGACTGTAAACGAACTTATTAATTCTCTCCGGCAGGAAAATTTCGACATTGTAATTGATCTTCAAAATAATTTCAGATCATATAAAATTAGAAAAAGTTTGAATATTCCCGTATTTAAATTTCAAAAAAGAACATTTGATAAGTTCCTTCTTGTAAATTTTAAAATTAACCGCCTAAAAAATGCTCCGCAAATTCCAATCCGATATGCCGGTTCAATTGATAATTTTAAACTCGATGAAAGCGGCCTCGATTTATTGACTGATAAAATACCCTCCGAAAAATTAGATGAAAGTAATAATTTAATCGGATTTGCTCCCGGTTCCCGACATTTTTCAAAAATGTGGCCGAAAGAATATTTTATCAAACTCGGTGAAAAATTAGTTAATAACGGTTTCAAAATTGTATTATTCGGCGGAAAGAGCGATGTTAATATTTGTAATGAAATTTCTTCCGGGCTTAAAAATTCCATAAACCTCTGCCGTGATGATGATCTTCTTCAAATCGCAGCAAATATGGAAAAAATAAAATTGCTTGTCTGTAACGATTCGGGAATGATGCATGTTGCTTCGGCAGTTAAAGTTCCTGTCGCCGCAATATTCGGTTCGAGTGTAAAAGAATTCGGTTTTACTCCGTATAAAAACAAAAATTTAATTTTAGAAAACAAATTATTATCTTGCAGACCGTGTTCTCACATCGGGAGGGAGAGGTGCCCAAAAGGTCATTTTAAATGCATGCTCGAAATAACCCCCGAATTGGCGTTTAATGAAATAATCCGTTTTATAGAATCCTAATGAAAAAAATCTGGCTGCTTTTTTATAACATATTATTTGTCCCTGTTTTTTACATAAGCCTGCAAATAGCGGGATTAGTAAATAAAAAAATAAGAAAGGGATTAAACGGTAGAAGAAGAATATTCGAAGAATTGATTTTAAATGCCCTTTCCATCGACAAAACCAGGAGACTTATCTGGTTTCATTCATCGTCGTTAGGTGAATTCGAACAGGCTAAACCTCTCATTCAGGCAATAAAAACGAATAAGGATATCAATATATTGATAACATTTTTTTCCCCTTCCGGATATGAAAATTCGAAAAAATATCCTTATGCCGATTTGGTTTCTTATTTACCATTTGATTCTCAGTCGAATGCCGAAAGATTCATGCAAATAGTTCGCCCCGATTTAGCAGTTTTAATGCGTTATGATATCTGGCCGAATATAATCTGGGCAGCCGGTAAATATAAAATTCCATCATTCCTTGTCGATGCAACAATGAGGAGGAAATCCCCGCGTAAACTTCCTTTAATAAAAAGCTTTCATAAATTCTTATTCAAAGGAATAACGCGAATTCTAACGGTTTCGGAAAGTGATACAAAAGGATTTAAAGAGTTCGGATGCGGTGATAATCAAGTTAAAGCCGTCGGTGATACAAGATTCGACAGAGTTTACGAAAGAAGCATTAAAGCCAAAGAAAAAAATCTTATCAACGAACAAATCTATCAGGGTAAAAAAATTCTTGTAGCCGGAAGCATCTGGGAAGCAGATGATGAAAATATTTTTCCCGCAATTGTTAAAATAAACAAATACGATAAAGATGTTCTTTTTATACTGGCTCCGCATGAACCGACATTAATAAACCTTGAAAAAATTGAGAATGAATTTTCCGGGCATATGAAAACCATCAGGTTCTCACATTTGAATAGTTACAATAATGAGCAGATAATTATTATCGATTCGATTGGAATTTTGCTGACACTTTATACTTATGCAGATGTCGCTTACGTCGGTGGCGGATTTAAGCAGAACGTTCATAATGTACTTGAAGCAGCGGTTTACGGCGTGCCGGTTTTATTCGGGCCGAAAATTGAAAACTCACAGGAAGCGCAGGAGCTGGCTAAGAGAGGTGGAGGAATAATTGTAAATAATAAAAAAGAAGTTTACAGAACTTTAAGGAAATTATTCTCAAGCGAAGAACTGAGAATTTCCAAAGGCGAAATTGCTCATCAATATGTACAGCAGAATCTTGGCGCAACTCAGAAAATTCTGAAAGAGTTTTACGATGTGCTCAGCTAATTAGTTATTTCAAATATCTTTCTTTTAAAATTTTCAGATGATGCATTTCGTGTCCGGCAATTATAAAAAGCAAAGCAAGTACCGTAACTTCATTTTCACTTGCAATCCCCTTTCGATCAATAATCTCATCGTTAAAAGTATTGAATAAAATTAAATTGACTTCCCTAACCTTTTTAAATTCTTCTATTAAACCACTTAATTCTCTTTGGTTAAATTTTCCTTCGTTAACATAATCATCCTGCTCGAAACCGGGTAAAAATTTTTTCTCTCCTCTTGCAATGCACAATGCTCTATATGCCATAATTTTTTCAGTATCGATCATATGTCCCAGGACTTCCTTTATAGTCCACTTTCCAGGATCGTATGAATATCCTGCTTTTTCAGAAGGAATTGATTTCAAAAAATTGTACGAATCATCTTTTTGCCTTTGCAATGTTTCAACTATACTACCGGAATCTTCAATAAGAGACATATATTTTTGATAATACGGTGCGTAATCGGATTGTTTTGGTCTTTTCATTTATTTATCCTTATGGTATTAATAAATATTTTCTCAATGAGTATATCAGAGTGAGAATATATCTTCATGAGTTCTTTAGATTATTACTGCCAGATTTTAACCTCAAAAACACCCGAAGAAGTTGCAAC
>CAZKUR010000122.1:0-9437 GCA_964556005.1 uncultured Ignavibacteriaceae bacterium
AATTCAGCTTTGGAAGAAGCTGTCTCGCTGACCAAATATGCTTCAAAAATTTCAATCGTCCACCAGTTCGATCATTTCCAGGCGCTTGAACATTACGTGGAAGCCGCTGAAAATAACTGCAAAATAAATTTTATCATGGAATCGGAAATAATAGAATTTATCGGGGATGAAAAACTTACCTCTGTAAAAATTCAAAATCAAAGAACCCGTGAAATAACCGAAATGAACATCGACGGAGTATTTATTTTCATCGGGTATGTGCCGAATACGGAAAGTCTGGAAGGAATAGTTGCACTTAATAAATCGAAAGAGATTATCGTCGACAGTAATTTAATGACTAATATAACAGGTGTTTTCGCAGCAGGCGATTCAATCCAGAAAAGATACAGGCAGGTTACAACCGCTGTTGCGGACGGAACTATTGCTGCATTAGGTGCTGCTGAATTTGTTAATAATATTAAGAAACAAAAGAAGTCTGTGCTGTCAGAAGAAAATTTAGCTGCTGTTTAAGTGAACTGTTATTGAATGGTCAATGACAGCTTTGGCTTTATAAAGATGATATCTTTTCTAACTGTTTCACAAAGTGGAAAGATGTCATCTTTAACACTTAAAACTCTGCACTAACACCAATTGACGGCAAAATACCTATTGATGATGATTCGTCAACTTGCATCGTTCTCGGATCCCACCTTATAGAAGCTGTGTTTTTTCGGTTGTAAATATTTTGAACGTCCAAATATGTAATTAGTACCCAGGAACTGAAATACCATCTTTTATCTACCCTCAAGTCAAGACTGTGCGCCGGCCTTAATCTTCTCGAATTATATTCAAGAACAGACTGTTTACCGTATGCATCGAACGGCGTATAAGGACTACCAGATGCAAATCTGAATTTAAAGCTTCCTTCCCACTCCGGATTGAATTTATATCCGCCGCTTATATTCAATATAAAATTTTGATCATAAAGTCCCGGGCGTTTTATTCCATCAAGCGGAGTAAAATCCGAACGGGAAATCGTTAAACTCATTATGCCGTAATAAGGCAGATCGGATAGTTTTTTCTGTAAAGAAAACTC
This sequence comes from uncultured Ignavibacteriaceae bacterium, assembly GCA_964556005.1. GTDB lineage: Bacteria > Bacteroidota > Ignavibacteria > Ignavibacteriales > Ignavibacteriaceae > CAZKUR01. The sequence continues at coordinate 1,076 of CAZKUR010000122.1, forward strand.
AATACCTTTTGTCAGCCCTTTACCTGCAGAAATTAGTGGATCAAGTCCGAGCGATGTGAAATTATCATCCGAGTATCCTGCACCCGTATTTGCCAGAATTAAGTAAGGTCTTGTTAGGCTTGTTGGGTAGTTGGAGTAATCTTTAATAAATCCTTCCACTTTAAATAAAATATCTTCTCTTAACATGTTTTCAAAACCGAGTATATACTGGTTTACCTTTATGTCTTTCAGGTTTTTATTATTACCGTTATTTAACCATAAATAAGACGGCGATTGATAATAAATCCCGGTACTGAAATTAATGCTGTTAATCGACGACAGATTATATGAAAGAGAAAACCTCGGGCTGAAATAAAATTTAGTGTTTATTCCGCTAAAGTAATCTTCTCTTATACCAAGATTTACAATCACCCTTTTCATCATTACGGTATTAAAATTTATATAACCGCCCCACTTAAAATAATTTTCATTCATTTGAGAATTTACGGCAGCAATAGAATCGCCGAATGAAGTTAATTTTGCAGGAGAATAAATATCCGAATTAAATTCAATTAATTTTAATTCCGTACCGATGTTTAATTCGTTTTCCGGGGAAACTTTAAAAGTTAAATCGGATTTAAGATTATTTTCTATTTCCGTTGATATATTTTTATAAATAGGATTTTGAACGGTATCATTTTGAATGCTGTTATAATTCACATAATTTCTGCTTAAGGAAATATCTACAAATCCTGTCCCGAATATCTGCCGGTATTTTCCTGCAAAAGTATACTGCTTCTGATCGCTGCCCAGCGTTCTTGAATTATCAAATCTTTTATCCGGGGTATCGTTGAAAAATTTAACATTATCAAGCGCACCTAAAAAGAAAAAAGATAAATTACTATTAAGGCCTGTTTTTATATTGACTTTTGAAAGCAGGTCATAATATTCGGGTACAAATGCAAATCCGGCAGCCTTAAAAATAAAATCGAGGTAACTTCGTCTAACTGAAAAAATAAAATCGGAACTCTCATTTACCGGTCCCTCCATATCCAACCCAAATTGTGTGGCTGATACCGTTGCCTTTCCTCCTATTCTATCCTGTCTTCCGTTCTTTAAATTTATAGAAAGAACAGATGAAAGCCGGTCGCCGTAAGTCACGGGAAATCCCCCGGTGGAAAAGCTTGTTGATTTTACAAAATCGAGATTCACATAACTTAAAGGACCTCCAGCTGCACCCTGGGTACCGAAATGATTTATATTTGGAATTACAATTCCATCGACCAAAAACAAATTTTCCGAGGGCGCTCCACCCCGTACAATTAAATCGTTTCTTCCGGCATCTGCCTGTGCAACACCCGGAAGAATAGAAAGTGCACGCACTACATCCTCAAAACCGCCCGGCGCTCTTCTTATCTCTTCAAAACTAAAGTTGGTTGTACTAATCGGCTCCAAAGGATTTTTGAAAAAATATTCATCCTGAACCGTGACCTCATCAAGTTCCAAAGTTGTTTCTTTCAATTCGGCATCGAGCCTGGCAGGTTTTATTGAATTAACGACAACATCAGTTTTAATTATAGAAGTATATCCGATGCTGGAAATTTTGAGGCGGTAAGTGCCCGGCTTAATCCCTTCAATTCTGTAATTCCCTTCAAAGTCGGTAGCAGCTCCAAGATTGCTGTCTAATATTAATATGTTTGCACCGATTAAAGGCTGCATCGAAATTACATCCCTTACATTACCGTAAATTACTCCTTTTTCCTGCTGGGCAGATATATCAACAGTGCAAATAAATGAAAATAAAAGAATTACTTTAAAAATTGGATTATAACACATCTTTTCTTTTTAAATATATGGTCAAATAAATGAATTCTAAATATATGCGATATTTCTACAAATATCATTGGGGTGTTGTATAATGCTTGACATCTATTGGACATTCATCTAATATTAAGCATGAAAGTTAGACAATTTTTTAATTCGCATAAATATAAGCAAATTATATCATGTTGTATCCTGTAAAGTAATGTCATCGGATGTACTAAAGATGAAAAGTGCCTCTACTCTCGAAGAAGAGGATGCGCGGATAAATGTAAGTAACGGAAACATTATGATAAACAGTTCAAAAGTTACTACAGCCGACATTTCGGCTTCAACGGTGTGATTCACGCAATCGATATGGTTTTAATTCCGGGTAATGACTAATCTTCAAAACCACGTTAATAAGACGAGGTTTTTCTTGTACTGTCTCTAAAATTTTATTTTTAATTTACCTAATATGAAAATCCTATTAACAGGCGCTACAGGTTATATCGCACAAAGATTGCTTCCGGTACTTTTAAAAAACGGACATGAAGTTATTTGTTGTGCGCGCGATAAAAGCAGAATAGATTACCGGAAATACTCTGCAGATAAAATACAAATTATCGAAGTTAATTTTCTGAAAAAAGAAACACTCCTTAATATTCCTGATGATATCGATGCTGCATATTATCTAATCCATTCAATGTCGGCCGGTGATGAAGATTTTGAGAAGCTGGAAGAAATTTCAGCTAATAATTTTAAGGATAGAATACAGCAGACAAATGCCAAACAAGTAATTTACCTCAGCGGAATCGTTAATGAAGACAGCCTATCAAAACATTTGAAATCCAGGAAAAATGTCGAATCAATACTTTCATCAGGTTCGTTTAAGCTTACAACGCTGAGAGCGGGAATTATAGTTGGTTCCGGGAGTGCATCATTTGAAATCATACGTGACCTTGTGGAAAAATTGCCTGTAATGATTGCACCACGGTGGCTGGAAACAAAAACACAACCTGTTGCTATTAAAAACGTAATAGAGTTCCTCAACGGTGTTTTATTGAACGAAGGAACGTTCGGGAAAAACTATGACATCGGCGGACCGGACATTCTAACATACAAACAAATGCTGCTTAAGTTTGCATCCGTACGCAAATTAAAAAGAAAAATATTCACAGTCCCTGTAATGACCCCCAAACTTTCTTCTTACTGGCTTTATTTTGTAACATCTACATCCTACTCACTTGCTAAAAATCTTGTTGACAGTATGAAAGTTGAAGTTGTCTGCAAGAAAAATAATTTAAAGGATTTACTGGGTATCAACCTTATTAATTATGAAAATGCAATAAGATATGCTTTTAATAAAATAGACAATCAGCAGGTTATATCAAGCTGGAAAGATGCATTAACCACACACAAACTGGATGAAGGATTATCACACTTCGTTGAAATACCGGTTCACGGATGCTACAAAGATATAAGAGTTCACGAAATAGATAATGAAGATCAGACCTTACGGAAGATTTGGTCAATAGGAGGGGAAAACGGATGGTACTATGCAAACTGGCTATGGATAATGAGAGGTTTTATCGATAAAATATTCGGTGGAGTTGGACTGCGCAGAGGAAGAAAAAATCCTTTCGATATTTCTGCAGGCGACACGCTTGATTTCTGGAGAGTTTTGATCGCCGACAAAAATCAAAAAAGATTATTGTTGTTTGCCGAAATGAAATTACCCGGCGAAGCCTGGCTTGAATTTAAAGTAGAAAGTAAAAAATTATTTCAAACCGCCACCTTCCGTCCCCTTGGTCTGTTCGGAAGAATTTACTGGTACAGTGTTCTTCCCTTTCACGGATTTGTTTTCAGCGGCATGATTAAAAGAATAGCGACCTAAAATATTGATTGTTGAATTATCCTAATGAAATACAACAATAAATAAATACTGCTTTTAATTAGGCCTGCGATATCTAATAATACCGGATAATTCAAAAATATTTAGCTGCTTAAATAATTTTTCAAAACGTCTTTTGATTTAACACCGAGCATTACATTTTTAACCGTACCGTTTTCAACTATAATTGTTGTCGGAGTTGCTTTTATCCCGAATATCTTTGCTGTCTGCATATCCCTTGAAATGTCGACATCAAAAACATTTTTATTCGATTTTTGCAATTCTTTAATTACGGGTGTCTGCGCTTTACAAGCCCGGCATGACGGACTGAAAAAATAAATCAATCCTTTCGAACCTTTTTTTTCAAGTATTTTTAGTTTTCCCTGCAGCCCCTCTAATTTTTTCCCTGTCGATCTTTTTGCACCAATTATCATTATAAATTGAAGCGAAAAAATTAAAAGTATTACCGCTATAACTATATATAAAATTGTTAACATATTTTTTATTTAATAGAAGATGATTGTTCTTTGTGTGAAGTATTGATTTTAAGTCTTGAATAGCAAGGACAAAAACTTGTTAAACTCGTAAACAGAAGTACAAGTGCGACTATCCCAAGAAAAACCGCAGCTGTTCCCGTAATAACTTTTGTAAAATAAAGCAGAATAATTATTACAGAAACTGCACCTCTTATTATTCGATCAATATTACCAACGTTTTTTATCATAATAAACCAATTTATTTTTGTTTGTGTTTGATTCGGAAATAAGGGAAAGGATTCAATAATTTCCATAAAAAATGTATTAAGCGTTACTTTGAAAAGTAACCTAAATTGTTCAGTTGTGTATATTTGAAGTATAATAATTTGCTTCTCATAAAATGCGTTCAAAGCTGAATAGAGAATAAAAACTTCTTTAATGATAAGGAGCCTCATAAATGAATTATGAAAACCTCGATAAATTGAAACAAAAGCTTGATTCATTCCGCCCGCTAAAAAAGGAAATAGTTAAAAATCTACGTGAAGATTTGATTTTAAAATGGACTTATAATAGTAACGCTATCGAGGGCAATACTTTAACTTTAAAGGAAACCAAGGTTGTTCTTGAGGGAGTTACCATAGGCGGAAAAACTTTGCGGGAGCATCTTGAAGCTATTAACCATCGTGAAGCCATTTTTTATCTTGAAGATTTAGTTAAAGAAATTACTCCTCTTTCGGAAGCAAATATAAAATCTCTTCATCAACTAATTTTAAAAGGAATCGATGACACAAATGCCGGGCGATATAGGAGGGTAAATGTAGTAATAGCAGGTGCCAAAAATGTTCCCCCGGATTATTTACATGTTCAAGATGAGATGGCCGCTTTTATAGATTGGTATAAAAAAGAAAAAAAGAATCTTCACCCGGTAGAACTTGCAGCAATGGTTCATTCTGACTTTGTGAAAATTCATCCGTTTGTTGACGGGAATGGTAGAACTGCAAGGCTGCTTATGAATCTTGAATTAATGAAAGCCGGTTTTCCACCTGCCGTTCTGCCTGTTGAAAAAAGGCTTGAATACTATAATGCTCTCGATATGGCACACATTAAAAATAATTATATTCCCTTTTTAAATTTGATGATGGAAATCGTTGAAAAAAGTTTTAAACCATATTGGTATGCTCTTGGGATTGATTAAAAGATAATTTTTTAAAACAAAAAACCCTACCGGGTTCTACCGATAGGGTTGAAAAAAATTATACTGATGCTTCCGCTTTATTAGGTTTTTTGCTGAATATGTTATAAAACCATGCTATTAAAAACCCGGCAATAAATCCATCAACAAAACCCCATATAAATCCGATTATTGCTCCTCCCCAGCTAAATGTGTATCCTATATAAATAGCTCCCAATTTCGAAACTATATTACCTGTATTGCCTCGAAGTAAAAGCCACCATGTGCCAAGCAATATCGTTAACCCCCAAATCAGCCCTACAGAAATTCCCAGTGCACGCTTACGGAGTTCCATAATTTCCTCCTTAAAAATTTATTATATTGATATTATTTGTATTATCTCTTTTCAATTGGCTGAGTCGATAATTTTCAATTCCTATTTTTATTATTTTATTTGATAACATTATAATATGTATACATTTCAATTTTTAAAACATTATCAGCTACAAAAGCCGAATCTACATCCCAGTGTGTATTCGCCGAAGGGAAGTACATAGTAAGAATAAAATCGAATTCGCCGGGAGAATCTCCATAATAATCTTTAATACCGAATTCATCTGAACCGTCATATTGAAGTGCATTTCCTAATTCGGTTTTTGAAAGTTGGATTGGTCGTTCTCTCAAAATTCCGTAAAGCACAGTAGCTTCTATCCTAATCCCCGGCAAGTCTTTTACACTTATGCTAACCCTTACAGATGAATGTTCGGCAGTACATACATTTGCAGCGCTTATTTTCCATGCCACATTTGCTTCCCCGTTTACGATAAAATTTGTAAAACCTGCATATTCCATTGCTTCTCCATTTGAGATATAATAATCCGGGTGCTTTTCAGCACCGCAAGGCTCACTTGTTTCAGTTGTACCGGATTTATTACAAGAACTGTTCAACACCGATAATGCTGCAAGCAGTATTAAAAAAAATAATAGTGTGTTCGGAAATTTTTTCATTGCCTTCCTCCTTTTTATTCTTAGGTATTAAATTTTATTGAAGAAACTTCAATTTCTATTAATATTTTATTTTAATTCGGCAACTATATTATTAACGACCTATTTGGAAGAATCAATAAGAAAAGAATTATCCGGAAGGTACTTTAATCCGTAATACAGCTTCTTCCCTGTATATAAGGAAATAATTACAATCAAAAACTATTAATTCAAAATTATAAAATCAATAATAATAAATTTTATCAGCAACTATTTTGGCCAATTGATAAATATTAAATCATTAATAATCATAAATCAGAATTTTTACACATTTAAATATTTGAAATGCTTAATTGTTCAATTCATCTCATAAAGTTTGATTTTCCTTTATTCTTCCTGTTTCCTTCAAAATGATTGTAGAGACATAATTAATAGGAAATTATAACTCCTGACTTCTTGAGATTATCCTTTGACTTTATTTGGCCACAGCATTATACATACCAAATCAAAAAGAAGAGCGGCGATACCGGCACGCCAAAGCACATCACCTGTGCCCGAACCAATAAATAATATGGATATAATAAATGATGCCGTTGCAGCCAAAAATATTACAATTTGAAAATATCTCATAATGCCTCCGGTAATTTTAAAATTATTGATATTTTACGTTTACTTCATTAAAACTTATCATTATAATTTTTAACGAAGGAGAATCATCTTTTTAGTTTCGACAAAAGAACCGGCTTGAAGCCTGTAGAAATAAACTCCGCTTGGCAGGTTAGCCGTATTAAACTCAACTTCATATTTCCCTGAAGGTCTGGTTTCATTAATTAATGTTGCAACTTCATTTCCCAAAACATCATATACCTTTAAGAATATATATCCGCGTTCGGAAATTGAAAATCTAATCGTCGTAGATGGATTAAACGGATTGGGATAATTCTGTTCAAGGTGGTAATATAAGGGAACATTTGACCGACCCGTTTCAATATCTGTCACACCTCCGTTGGTTGTATGAAGTATAGTACCGGTATCTCCAACTGCCCACCCGATGTTGGGATCAATAAAGTAAACCGAGTTTAAATGTTGTATCGTTCCGCTTATCTGGTTGGCCCAATCTACACCTCCATTATTAGAGTACTCAATTGTGCCGCCATATCCGGTTGCCCAGCGGTTATCAGCGTCGTTAAAATGAACCGAATATAAAAAGTTGGTATTGTAGGTGAAATGAAAATTCCAGTTTGCACCTCCATCTGTGGTTGATACAGTATAGCCACCGCTTCCTACCGCACAACCCGTAAGTGAGTCAATAAAGTGAATCGAAAAAAAGCTTTCGGTTGTTATCCCTGTAGGCTGTGCAGTCCAGGTATTTCCACCATCAGTGGTATGCCGAATTTCATCATAATAGCCTGTAATCCATCCATTTAGAGAATCTACAAAACAGACTGAGGTTTTGTTTTGAACGCCACTTATTAGAATCCAATTGTTACCGCCATCGGTTGTATAAATCATATCGCCGTCTAATTGCACTGCCCATCCGTGGTAATTATCAACAAAACAAATCGATTTTATACTTCCCGTAATACCACTATTCTGTGGTGTCCAGGTACTACCGCCATCGGTTGTATGTAAAATAGTGCCGTTATATCCACCCGCCCAGCCGATGTTTGCATTTACAAATTTTATTGAATATAAAAATTCCGTAGTCGTGCTGGTTTGTGTATTCCAGGTGTTTCCGCCGTCGGTTGTATGAAGAATAGTACCGTTAAATCCTGAAGTCCATCCGGTAGTTGCATCAATGAAGCAGACTGAAAGCAATATTTCGGAAGTCCCGCTGTTTTGTGCACTCCAGCCTGATTGGGCATTAACGGTTTTTAGAAAACAGAATAACGACAGAATCAAAATTGTAGTGATGGTAAACGGTTTCATTGTGACATCTCCTCTTTTTATTTATTATTCCTGTGCTATCTAATTAAAACCATTTTTTTAGTTTGAATAAAACTACCGGCTTTGAGTTGATAGAAATAGATACCTGATGCCGGCTGCTTGATACTTGAT
>CAZKUR010000123.1:0-4080 GCA_964556005.1 uncultured Ignavibacteriaceae bacterium
AAGATTGAATTATTCACAAATTATCCACTGACAATGGGGATAATCTTGTGCACTAATTTAATTTTGAATTTCCCAACTGACAATGATGCATACAAATTGTCAAAATTTTTGCTTCATTTAATTCTTATGACATTATATCTGACAATTTTTCATTTTAAACATTTTAATCAATTAACCCCATATCTTCTTTTATTACAATGAGTTACGTGGTTTTTAACTTGCTGGCATATCCTTTGTTCAAGTAATAACAAAAATAAAATTACTTACAAAGGAGGTAACTAAAATGACATTAGTAAGAAGGAACCCGGCTCGAGAATTTGGAAATCTCGAAAAAGAATTCGATAATTTTTTCAAATCTTTTCAGAATCGTTTCGGTTTATCCAAAGATGATAAAAATAAAGAATTTGAAAATGCTGTATGGATGCCTTTAACGGATATTTCCGAAAACGACGAAAATTTTATTTTGCATCTCGATTTACCAGGTATTGATAAAAATGATGTTAAAATTTCTTATTCGGATGGTGAACTTTCTGTCAGCGGCGAACGTAAGCAGGAAAAAGAATCGAAAGATTCCAAGTATCATCGAATTGAAAGATCTTACGGAAAGTATTTCAGGTCTTTCACTTTGCCTAAGAAAATAAAAGCCGAAAAAATAGATGCTGAGTTCAAGAATGGCCAGTTGACAATCACGGTACCCAAATCAGAAGAAACAAAACCGAAAGAAATTGAAGTTAAAGTAAAATGAAAACTTAGTTATCCATAATAAAAAAAACAAGTTAAACAATAAAGGAGATACAACAATGGCAATAGTAAAATGGAATCCGGTTAGAGATTTGCTTGATATCGAAAGAGAATTTGATAGGATGTTGAACTCCTTCGGTATCAGAGTTCGTTCCGATGAGGAAGATGCTGATTCAAATTTTGAAATGGCAGAATGGTCACCCTTAACCGATATTTATGAAGACAATGATAACTTCAAATTAAAATTGGATATCCCCGGTGTGGATAAAAATGATGTTAAGATTTCGTATTCAAACGGACAGTTGACGATTAACGGAGAACGCAAACAAGAAAAGGAAACCGGAAATTCAAAGTTTCACAGGGTTGAAAGAACTTACGGAAAATTCTATCGTTCGTTCAATCTTCCTCAAAAAATTCAGGAAGATAAAATTGACGCCGAATTTAAGAATGGCCAATTAGTTATCAATATTCCGAAATCGGAAGAAGCAAAACCAAAGCAAATCGATATTAAGATAAAATAACAAGCTTGACATTTTTGTGCATCGGGCAATTTTAAGGAGTGGCTGACCAAAAAGAAGAAAAAAGTCATTGCGAACGAGTCTTCGAGTGAAGCAATCTTTCGTTTTTAATTCAAAAGTGAGATCACTTCACTTCGTTCGTGATGACAAAATTACTTTTCGGTCAGCCACTTTTTAATTGTGTGCTTTCAAGAGCAATCATTAAAAATTTTTTAATAAGTTTATGTTAAATTATTAAAAAAATATTTATAGCCGGAGAAAAGAATAAATGGAGTTTAAAGATTATTATAAAATACTCGGGGTTGAAAAAGACGCAACGCAGGAGGAAATAAAAAAAGCCTACCGCAAACTGGCAATGAAACATCATCCTGATAAGAATCCCGGCAATAAACAAGCAGAAGAAAAATTTAAAGAAATAACTGAAGCAAATGAAGTTTTAGGTAATCCGGATAAAAGGAAAAAATACGACCAGTTGGGCGCAAACTGGAGACAATATGAGCGTTCAGGTGCCGGCGGAAATCAAGATTGGTATAGGAACTATTCATCCGGAAGTCCCGGCGGTTCTTATCAATTTGAAGGCGATCTTGGTGATTTGTTCGGAAACATGGGAGGATTCTCAGACTTTTTCGAAAGCTTTTTCGGCGGCAGAAGTACGCGACAAAGACCTGGACAAGGATTTAGAAGAACTGCTGCAAGCAAAGGCCAGGATTATGAAGCTAATTTGAATATTTCGCTTGCAGAAGCGTTTAAAGGAACAGATAGTCAATTTAAAATCGATGGGAAAACTCTAAGAGTTAAAATTGCTCCGGGAACCAGGGAAGGTACAAAATTAAGGCTAAAAAACCAGGGCGCTCCAGGAATGCGCGGTGGAGAAAGAGGAGATTTATATTTAAATATTCATATAATTGACGATCCATTTTATGAGATAAAAGACGACGATTTATTTTTTAATCTTGATTTGGAATTATATACTGCCGTTTTAGGAGGTAAAAAACAAATTACAACTTTGGATGGGAAAACTATCAATCTTAATATTCCTCAGGAAACCGACAGTGGAAAGATTTTTAAAATTAAAGGAATGGGATTGCCTAAAATTCCAAACAAAAATTTAAGAGGCGATCTTTATATTAGGGTTATCATTCAGATTCCAAAAAATTTAACTGAAGAAGAAAAAAAATTATTTAAGAAACTAAATGACTTAAGAAAATCATAAGGAGCTTTGCATGGCAAAAAATCAAGCAGAAACAGAGAAATTTCATTTTAAGGCTGAAGTAAAACAATTACTGGATATTCTTGTCCACTCACTTTATACAAGCAGGGAAATATTTTTAAGAGAATTAATCTCCAATTCCTCAGATGCTTTAGATAAAATTAGATTTGAATCGACAAAAGGTACCGACATTCTCGATAAAGATTTAGCGCTCGAAATAAAAATTGATTTCGATGAAAAGAAAAAGATAATTACCGTTTCGGATACCGGAATCGGAATGACGAAAAAGGAAATGATAAATAATATCGGAACAATTGCCAAATCCGGTTCTGCTGAATTCATAAAACAATTACAGCAAAGCAAAGCCGATGTAAATAATATAATCGGCAAATTCGGAGTTGGATTTTATTCGGTATTTATGGTCGCAAAAGAGGTGATTATAAAATCCAAATCTTACAAAAAAGATGAGTCTGCAATTGAATGGAAATCGGATGGACTCGGTGATTATGAAATTAAAGACATAAATGAAAATTTAAAAAGAGGAACTACAATTGAGGTTTATTTAAAAGATGATGCAAATGATTTTGCAGAAAAATACAGGTTAGAAAATGCTATTAAAAAACATTCAAACTTCATTCAGTTTCCAATATATCTTGGTAAAGAAAAAATAAATAAAATCAGTGCAATATGGAGAGAACCCAAATCATCTGTTAAAAAAGAGCAGTACGTCGAATTTTATAAATTTTTAACTTATGATTCCGAGGAGCCGATGGATATAATTCATAATTCCGTCGATGCGCCGATTCAGTTTCATAGCTTGGTATTCATTCCTAAGAAAAACTTTGACCTCTTCGGATTCAATAGGGAAGATTACGGATTGGACCTATACGTTCGCAGAGTTTTAATTCAGCACAAAAATAAAGATTTGCTGCCCGAATATTTAAGTTTTGTGAAAGGCGTTGTGGATTCCGAAGATTTACCATTGAACATTTCAAGGGAAACTCTTCAGGAGAATATAATATTTACGAAGATTGCTAATACCATTACGAGTCAGGTTCTTTCTTATTTGGCGAAAAAGGCAAAAGATAAACCGGAAGAGTATGCCGAATTTTGGAAAGAACACGGAAGGATTTTTAAGCTCGGTTATACGGATTTTACAAATCTCGATAAATACAAAGAACTGCTAAGATTTAATTCTTCAAATTGTAAAGATGAAAAAGAATTAGTTTCGTTAGAGGATTACGTAAAGAGAATTAAAGATAATCAAAAAGAAATTTATTATGCAGCCGGTACAAGCAGATCTGCAATCGAAATGGATCCGCATCTCGAATTATTTACGCGAAAAGGAATAGAAGTACTTTATTTATTCGACCCGGTTGATGAATTTGTTCTTTCATCAATCAGAGATTATAAAGATCATGAATTGAAATCCGTTGAAAATGTCGATCCGGCAAAAATGGATAAGCTTCAGGATGTTTCGGAAAAGAAAGAAAGTTTCGAAGAATTGAGCAGCGACGACAAGCTTCATTTTGATAGTCTGTTGAGTAGAGTTAAAGATATTTTAGGCGACAGAGTTGTTGAAGTCAGAGAATCGAAAAGATTAATTGACAG
>CAZKUR010000123.1:4180-7220 GCA_964556005.1 uncultured Ignavibacteriaceae bacterium
AAGATGCTGGAGCAGTCGAGTGATTGGTATGTGGAAGAGAAAAAATTAGATTGATAAGATGAAAAGATTACACAAAAACTTTGATGAGATTGTTTTTCAAGCGGCTGACCAAAAAATTGTTTCGTCATCACGAGCGCAGCGAAGTGATCTCGCTCTCGTATTAAAAACAAAAGATTGCTTCGTCGTTTTACTCCTCGCAACGACTATTTATCTGCTATTTGATCAGATACCATCAAAGATAAAATTTAGGGCGGATGAATTTGAAAGGAGAAAATAATTATGCCGTTTAATTTAAATAAACTAACCGTCAAGGCTCAGGAAGCTGTACAAAATGCGATTGAGATTGCACAGAATTATAATAACCAAGTAATCGAACCGGAACATATACTTGCTGCGTTGATCCAGGAAAAAGGAAACATTGCCGATACGATTCTTCAAAAGACCGGCGGCAACGTCGGTCCTGTTAGAATAAAAGTAAATGATTTGCTTGGAAAACTTCCGAAGATAAGCGGTGCAGGAATTGGTAATCAGCAGATGTCCAACAATACCGGGAAGCTGCTTGATACTGCAATGGAAGAGGCAAAAAATCTTAAAGATGAATTTGTTTCTACAGAACATTTCCTTCTTGCACTTGCAAAAAGCGAAGGAAATGCCGGACAGCTTTTGAGAGATAACGGAATTACTCACGACGAAATTTTATCCGCGCTGAAAGATGTAAGAGGTTCGCAGAGAGTAACATCTCAAAATCCCGAAGATACTTACCAGTCTCTCAAAAAATACGGAAGAGATTTGAATGAATTAGCACAAGCCGGAAAGCTCGACCCTGTAATCGGAAGAGATGAAGAAATAAGAAGAGTGCTTCAAGTTCTTTCAAGAAGGACGAAAAATAATCCTGTTTTGATTGGCGAGCCAGGAGTCGGGAAAACCGCAATCGCTGAAGGAATTGCTCATAGAATAATTAAAGGTGATGTTCCTGAAAATTTAAAAACAAAACACATAGTTGCGCTTGATATGGGTTCTCTTGTTGCCGGTACGCAATTCCGGGGACAATTCGAAGAAAGGATGAAAGCCGTTATAAAAGAAGTGCAGGAATCAAACGGCGAAATAATTCTTTTTATTGATGAACTTCATACTCTTGTTGGTGCGGGAGCTGTCCAGGGATCAATGGATGCTGCAAATATTTTGAAGCCCGCACTCGCAAGAGGAGAGCTTCATGCTATCGGTGCTACTACTCTTGATGAATACAAAAAACACATCGAAAAAGATGCTGCACTCGAAAGAAGATTTCAGCCTGTTTTGATCAGCGAACCGACTGTTGAGGATACTATTTCTATTTTAAGAGGATTAAGAGAACGCTACGAAGTTCATCACGGAGTTAGAATTACGGATGGTGCAATAGTAGCTGCAGCTCAATTATCTAATAGATATATAACAGATAGATTCCTTCCAGATAAGGCAATTGACCTTGTTGATGAAGCAGCTTCAAAATTAAGAATAGAAATTGATTCCATGCCGGAAGAGCTGGATAATGTTGAACGAAAAATTCAACAGCTTGAAATTGAAAGAGAGGCTTTAAAAAGAGAAAAAGACGAGGCATCTCAAAAACGGCTGGAAGATTTGAAAAAAGAATTAAGTGAAATTGATGAAGTAAGAAATACTTTGCGGATGCATTGGGATCTTGAAAAAGAAGAAATTGCAAAAATCCGTAAAATGAAAACCGATATCGATAATTCAAAAACTCTTGCAGAAAAATATGAACGCGAAGGTAATCTCGGTAAAGTGGCGGAATTAAGGTACGGTACAATTGCTTCTTTGGAAAAACAATTAAAAGAGGAAACTAAAAATCTTCTTGAAATTCAAAAAGATAAAAAGATGCTGAAAGAAGAAGTCGATGCTGAAGACATTGCCGAAGTAGTCGCAAAATGGACAGGAATCCCTGTAAGTAAAATGCTTGAGAGTGAAATCAGCAAACTCATAAAGCTTGAAGATGAATTGCATCATAGAGTTATTGGACAGGATGAAGCTGTTTCCGCCGTAGCCAATGCAATTAGAAGATCGCGAACAGGTCTTCAGGACGTAAACCGTCCTCTTGGTTCATTTATATTTTTAGGAACAACCGGTGTCGGCAAAACAGAGTTGGCCCGTTCTTTAGCTGAATTTCTTTTTGATGACGAACATGCAATGATCAGAATTGATATGTCGGAGTACATGGAAAAGTTTTCCGTTTCAAGATTGATCGGTGCACCTCCGGGATATGTCGGTTATGAAGAAGGCGGGCAATTAACCGAAGCAGTTAGAAGAAGACCTTACTCGGTTGTACTTTTGGATGAAATCGAAAAAGCACATCCCGATGTATTTAATATTCTTCTTCAAGTATTAGACGATGGAAGATTAACCGACAACCAGGGAAGGACAGTTAATTTCAAAAATACAATTATCATTATGACTTCTAACCTTGGTTCGCATTTAATACAGGAAAAACTTGAGCATGTTAGAGATAATGATATCGAAAATGCGATCGGTGAATTACGTGTTAAACTTGTCGAACTTTTAAGAAAAACAATTCGTCCTGAATTTCTAAACAGAGTTGATGAAATAGTTGTATTCAAACCATTGAGGATGGATGAAATCAGAAAGATTGTTGACATTCAACTTGACAACGTCCAGAAGTTATTGAGCGATAAAGAAATTACGCTTGACGTCAATGACGAAACAAAAGACTGGCTTGCAAAACTTGGATACGACGTAACTTTTGGCGCAAGACCATTAAAAAGAACAATCCAGAAATATCTTATAAATCCGCTTTCGCAGCAATTGCTTATGGGCAATTTTAAGAATGGTGATAATATTGCTGTCTCGGTTGGAAACAGCGGCAAGCTTGAATTTAAGAAAGCAGCAACAAAATTTAACCAGACACTTGAAAAGTAAAAGATTTAAAAATAGGCGGTCAGTTCGATCTAATGCCATTTTCAAATATTTTGTAAACTAAAAAATTTGCAAAGGAAGATACTGACCGCTTTTAAATCCAATACAACAAATA
>CAZKUR010000123.1:7320-9327 GCA_964556005.1 uncultured Ignavibacteriaceae bacterium
TTTTCATACGCAACTTCAGTTAGCAATTAAAATTATACACGCTTTTTAAATCTTTTCTTGATTATTAAAATTTTATATTTTATCTTGTTTTTAGAAAAACACACAGATAGAAACAATTTCTTTTTCCACTCTATCTTTCCGATGATTAATACTAATATCCTCTTTCGAAACTACTCACTGTAGAAAATAAATTTTAAAAGGGAGAAAATAAAATAAGGAGAATATTATGAAAGCAATAATATCTACCTGGCTATTCTTTTTCGCTATTTTGTTCTTGCTTCCTCTTCATCGAACTTTTCCACAATCAAACACACAAGTAGTTAGAACGATTTCTTACACTGAAATCCTGAATGCTCAAATTCAACCAATTGCAGGTATTGAACGGATGAGGATTAGTGCAAATGGTTCTAAGATTGCATTTAACACTTATGCAGGAAAACTTTATTCAATCAATTCGGATGGTACGGGATTAACCGAACTAATGTCTGAGAATGGAAGAGGTTTTCTTGATATAAGTGCCGATGGATCAACAATAATTTTTTCGAATTTATTTGGTTATGAAATATTAGTTTTTAATTCGGCCGGCGGGGCCCCTGCGCACATAGCAAATAACCTGCCTATTCCCGGCGGAGGGACAACAGGACCGGATATAAGGCTGAACCCGGTAATTGCCGATAGCTGCAGCCCTTCAGGAATAGAGCGGAGAATATATTTCGCTGCTGTCGCAGGAGGTATCGATGTTGCCGGTGTATGGTATTGTATGCCTGATGGTACTGACTTACATCAAGCTTTCAGTTATCACCAAATGTCACAATCTTTATTTGGATTAGATGGAAGCGAATTTAACGGCAATATTGCTTTAAGGATGGGTTTTGATGCTTCTGAAAACGGACAGAGGGTCGTTGTCGGTACTTTGAATTTTCAAGCCGAAGGACATATAATATTATGGGATGAATTTAACGGGATTTCAATTTTTAAAAATTTCGGTACCGCTCCTTCGGATAACGAATGTGGACTGACAATAGACAATCACGGTAATAAAGTTGTTATGTCTAAAGCATTAACAGTACTCGGCGCCGGTATTATAGCAGTAGATGTTGCCACCGGAACCGAAACTGAACTAATAGAGAATGTAGGAACGAGTCCGTTCATCCAGATGACTGTTTCCGGCTCAAAAGTCTTTGCAAAGGGGGATTCATATCCTCTAATGATAGTTAATACAGACGCAAGTGAGATTTTGGAGATAGTTAACTCTCCCAGTCTGGTAAGTGGAAGTAATCCTTTTTATCGTGCATGTATTGGTCCCACAATTTCTGTAACATCGGATGGGAAAAGATTTGCATTTGTGAGTGCACTAAATTATAACGATTATACCAGAACCTGGGTGGCAGATATTTCTAATGGTGCTGCCTCAAGCACGCCGGCAATTTCTAACGTTAATCTCGTCCCTAACTATGTGGTTGTTAATGGCGGCAGCACTTCTACATTTGAAGCTTCAATTACGGGAGGAACAATTTTAGTTGCGGGATTTACCGGATTCAAAGACGGTGTTTTTGAAAGTATAATTGGACAATCCAATAGTTACTTATTATGGGATGACGGAACGCATGGAGATAGTGTAGCCAATAACAATATTTATACATGTGAAGGTGTATATACATCAATACAAAACAATCCTTCGCCCAATGATGTTTATTCTATTCGATTCAGTGCGGCAACCGAACATAATGTAACTGCAATAGATGTCGAACCGTTTTACATTTACAATTCTCCATTAGGTATTGAAACAAAATACAAATCGGAAATTCCTGCAAACTTTATACTGAAGCAAAATTATCCCAATCCTTTTAACTCTTCAACTATTGTTGAATTCGGAATACCTCAAAGTGGATTCGTTTCTATCAAAATTTATGATATCCTTGGAAATGAAATTGCTACTCTGCTGAATGATAATAAACAAGCTGGTACTTACCAAATCCGTTTTAATGCAGATAATCTGGCAAGCGG
>CAZKUR010000124.1:0-9229 GCA_964556005.1 uncultured Ignavibacteriaceae bacterium
AAAATAAATACAACTAAATAATTTAATTGTACTGATATTTTTAAATAATTATTATATGAATTTTAATCGATTTGGCTTGATTTTAAGAAATGAAATTCCTTGAAAAGAAAAATTGAATGCGAAATTTACCGAAAATCTCGAATAAAAATTTGAGTCCCCTCTTACTGCACTATTATTATCCCGTACCATATTGACTCCCGCAGAAATTTAATTTAATAATCACTGTTAAAATAGAAAAAAAATCAAAAGCAAGCGAATCTAAAAAAAGATAAGGATATTTTTTTGTTAAGTCATTTAATTAGTCTAATATTCACTATTTATTCAATTCGATTTCGGAGCAAAAATTAATGATTTATGATTTTGTTTTTTTAACTGATGGCCATAATTTAAAGTTAATCTTCGCTTTTCAAATTCAAACGCTTTGAGTTCTTAATTCGGAAAATTCAAAGTAGGAAGCATTATATCAGTGCTATAGCG
Organism: uncultured Ignavibacteriaceae bacterium; assembly: GCA_964556005.1. Taxonomy (GTDB): domain Bacteria; phylum Bacteroidota; class Ignavibacteria; order Ignavibacteriales; family Ignavibacteriaceae; genus CAZKUR01. The sequence continues at coordinate 478 of CAZKUR010000124.1, forward strand.
GCTTTATTTTTTTGCTGTTGGCATAGCCGTTCCTATGGAATAATGTACGAATGATTTTTATTTATATTATATTTAATTCCAGTGTCGGAAAGAAATTTAGCTATATTGAGTAGGTCAATAAATAAATTTTGCGGGTATAATTATATTTGTAATTATTTATATAACTTTTACGGACTTATAATGAAAAAAGCACATCTCAGAAACAGCAGTAAAGAATATAACGTGGGGAAAATTGTTTGCGTTGGAAGAAACTACGCCGAACATGCAAAAGAACTTGGCAATGAAGTGCCTAAAAAACCTGTCCTGTTTCTCAAACCTTCATCGGCTGTAATTTATTCGGATGAAGAAATTATATACCCGGATTTTTCCTCGAATTTACATCATGAAGTTGAACTGGTTCTGTTGATTGGCAAAGAATTAAAAAATGCAGACATCAATGAATCTAAAGATGCTATTGCCGGTTACGGTGTCGGACTGGATATGACATTGAGAGATCTTCAAAATGAATTTAAGAAAAAAGGAGATCCGTGGACGGTTTCCAAATGCTTCGATACTTCTGCCGTAATCTCGGATTTTGTCTCATCTAAAGAATATAATTTAACTCTCGATGAAGAAATCTCTCTTAAAGTAAATGACGTCGTTAGACAAAAAGAAAAACTGAATAAAATGATTTTTAATCCCATTCAAATAGTTGAGTATATTTCTTCAATGATGACGCTTGAGGAAGGAGATTTGGTTTTTACGGGAACTCCTGCCGGCGTAAGTGCGGTTAATAAAGGCGACAAGTTATCTGCGGAGATTGAAGGGATTGCTAAGATTTCCTGCCGTGTGGTTTAAGGTTATATTATATAGATATTCGTTAATTCAAAAATGATCTGCTAATATTAAATCATCCTAAGTTTAAATATTACCTAATTATAAAAATTAGGATAAGGTAATAAGGTGAATGTCTGCAGGGTGGTGCTTTGGTACTAAGGTTATAAAAATAAATAAGGTTACATTTTCTTAGAAAAATTAGAAATGACTTGAGATAAGCTATTAAACACAAATGGACAAGAAAAACTTTAGATGCAAGAATGAAGAGAAAAACATTTTACCTTATTACATTATTTTTCATTAATTAGTAAAAAATAATTGGGGAGTTAAAAGAATCAAGTAAAACTTATCTATCAATTTGAAATCACCTCGTTAACTGGTTAAGTGCGCTTTTTATTAAATCCTCTAAAGTAGTTTGCGGATTGTTTGTTAGGATTTCTCTTACAGCTTTTTCCGAAACATTGAAGTTATAGCCTAAAGTGGTCAATGCGGCGATTGCTTCATTCTTCATACTGTACGTTACAATTTCTCCTTCGGCAGTTATTTTATCGACTTTGGTCCTGAGTTCGAGTACCAATCTTTCCGCGGTTTTTCTTCCAATCCCGGGAATTGCAACTATCCTCGAAACATCGCCTGATTGAATTGCATTCTTTAAATCATCGACTTGAATACCGGATAAAATGCTTAATGCAATTTTAGGCCCGATTCCGCTGATTGAAATCAGAAGTTCAAACATTTCTTTTTCCGATTCAGAATAAAATCCAAATAATGTGATGCTGTCTTCTTTTACCTGTGTGTGAATGAAAAGCGATACTGTTTCTTTCTCTGAAATTTTATCGAAAGTATTAATCGATATATTAACAAGGTAACCAACGCCGTTTGCATCAACAATAATTTTCGTTGGCTTGGATGAAATGATTTTGCCGGTTAGAAAGCCTATCATAATAATTAACAATTAAAAATTTATAATTAACAATTTCTTTAAAAGTAGTAATCTTAAAATTAACAATGAAGCAATAAAACAATTTGATAAATCAATACTAAAATTAAAAATATAATTACTCAAATTTATTTGTCATCCAATCTTTAAATTTCTCAATCTTTCAACTTAATCTTTCAGCCTTTTAATCTTTCAATTATTAAGAACCCTTTCCGGGAACTGTTCGATAAAACTTTTCCAATCTTTACTTCTCTTTGCAGGCATTTTCATTCTAAATGCATGGCAGATTGAAACTGCAAGAGCATCCGATTCGTCGAATCTCATTTTTTCATTCTTTAACGAAAGAAGAGTCCTAATCATAAAATTAACCTGCTCTTTGGATGCCGAGCCTCTTCCGACTACCGACTTTTTAATTTCCCTGGGAGAATATTCATTAAGCGAAAGTTTATTTTGTTTAGCAGCTAAAATACAAACGCCTCTTGCATAACCGATCTTCATCGCCGACTGTACATTCTTTCCGTAAAATGCACTTTCGATTGCGAATTCATCGGGTTTATATAAACGTATTATTCTTACCAGCTCTTTATAAATTAATTCAAGCTTTTCAGGTAGGTCTAATGAAGATGCTAATTTGATATGCCCGTTGTGAATTCGTTTGAGTGAATTGCCGTCAAAATTAATTATGCCGAAGCCGGTATAATTCGTACCCGGATCAACTCCAAGAATTATCATTTAACTTTCGTATGTGAATTTCAAAAAATCAAAATTTTATTCGACAAAATCAGCATTCGAATAAACGTTCTGAACATCATCGCAGTCTTCCAGGCCTTCAATACACTTCATTACTTTTTCTGCATCGTCACCCTCGACCGCAATTGTATTTTTAGCAATCCATTGAAGCGATGCATTTTCAATATTTATATCACTTTCGATAAGAGCTTTTCTTACCGATTCAAAACTTTCGATGGGAGTTGTTATTTCAAAAAATTCCTCTTCGGCACTTAAATCTTCGGCTCCGGCATCCAATATAATTGCCATAATATCGTCTTCGCTTTTATCTTGTTTAGGCAAAGTAATGATGCCTTTTTTATCAAACATCCACGAAACAGAACCGGCTTCTCCCAAAGCACCGCCATACTTTACGAAGATATGACGAACCTCGGCAACAGTCCTGTTTTTATTATCTGTTGCGACTTCACAAAGAACGGCTACACCTCCGTGTGCATAACCCTCATAAGTCAATTCATGAAAGCTTACCCCCTCAAGTTCACCGGTAGCTTTCTTGATTGCCCTTTCGATATTATCAGTCGGCATGTTTGCGGCTTTAGCGTTATCGACGGCCAATCTCAAACGCGGGTTGCCTTCAGGGTCGCCGCCGCCCTGTCTTGCAGCGATTGTTAGCTCTTTAATTAATTTTGTAAACAGCTTTCCGCGTTTAGCGTCGAGGACTGCTTTTTTCCTTTTAATTGTGGCCCACTTTGAATGACCTGACATAGTTGTAAGCTCCTAATTGTTATCTTTCACTTTTATATCTTTTATTTTGAACTGAGGGAACACTCTACCATCCCTCGTACTTTTATCTATTGTATAAACTATATCAAAAGGAGTATGATCTTTCGATATAAGATCACAGTACTCTCCCATATTGAATCCAATACAATCAAAAACTTTGTCCGAATTATTTTGCTTTAAAGTAACCAGCAAATGATTAGTTCCTACTATTCGCGGAGGAAATGTTACATTAACGTCCTCCGATAAAAAAACCGGTCTCATATTCTGCGGCCCGAAAGGTGAAAATTGTTCAAGAATTCTTAAAAACTTAACTGTTATTTCCGAAAATTTTAATTTAGAGTCAATATGTATTTCGGGAAGAAGATCCTCTACATTAACCATTTCCCTGACAATTTGATTAAATTTTGTTTTAAATTCTTCAATTTTATCAATTTCAACGGCTAAACCTGCTGCTGCCTGATGTCCGCCGAAATGAATCAGGAGATCTTCGCACTTCTCTAAAGCTTCATAAATATTTAAACTTGAAATACTTCTTGCCGAACCTTTTGCTACTCCGTCGATTGTAGTTAACATAATTGTAGGGCGGTAATATTTTTCAACAAGCCTCGAAGCGACAATTCCTATTACGCCCGGATGCCAGGATTCGTTATGTAAAATTATTGCCAGTTCCTGATTTAAGTCGACTGAATTTTCTACTAATGCAAGTGCATCATCAAACGTATCGACATCTATTTTTCTCCGTTCATAATTTTCCGATTCGAGTACATCGGCTAATTCCATTGCCTCTTTTTTATTATCCGTTATTAAAAGATTAACAGCTCTTTTTGCATCTCCCAATCTTCCGACTGCGTTAATTCTCGGAGCAAGTATAAAAACGATTTGTCCGGATGTAAGATTCCCTTTTTCGATGTTACTTTTCTCAATTATTGCTTCGATGCCTGGCCTGGGATTTGTGTTAATTAATTTTAACCCTTCATTTACTAAAATTCTGTTTTCATCAACAATCGGAACTATATCCGCCGAACCTGCAAGCGCAACAAGATCGAGATGCTTATAAACCATTTCTTTCCTGCCGATTCTTTCCGCAACACCCTGTGCAAGCTTGAATGCAACCCCGGCGCCTGATAAATAACCAAAGGGGTAAGTATCACCTGGTTTAAGAGGATCCAGAACTGCGTAAGCATCCGGCAGAGATTCCTTCGGCTGATGGTGATCGCAGATTATCAGATCGATCCCAAGCTTTTTTGCATAATCGGCTTCTTCCAATGCAGTAATTCCGCAGTCAACGGAAATTAGCAATTCAGTATTCTGACTTTTAACCACGTCAATTCCCGCAGTTGAAATACCGTAACCTTCTGTCAATCTTTGTGGGATATAAAAATCTACATTAGCTCCCAATTCTTTTAAAAACAAATATAGAAGGGCAGTTGCGCATGTACCGTCAACGTCATAGTCTCCGAACACGGTAATTTTTTGATTTTCGGTTAAAGCTTCAATTACTCTTGTAGTTGCCTCTTCCATTCCGTTCATTAAAAAAGGATCGTGGAGTGATTCCAAAGTAGGCCTGAAGAATTGCTTTGCTTCGAAGAAATTATTTACATTCCGTAAAATTAATAACCTAGCAAGAACTTCGGAGATGTTCAGTGAATCGGCCAGTAATTTTACGGAAATTTCATCCGCAACTTCATTTATTTTCCATCTCTTTGTGAGCATAGAATTATTAAAGCAGCAGAAAAGAACGTATGAAATATTTCAAAACCTGTAAGCCGAATTCTGTATCCCGGAACCGTTAAAAAACGGACAGGGACGGCAATTATTTGTCTTGTCTTGATGTTACCACCAAGCTCCAGCGGTTTACCCGGAAACCCTGCCTGACGGCATTCGAGCGAACAACTCTATTTCCACATAAGTGAAAACGGCTTCCTTATTTAACCTTGCTTCGGGTGGGGTTTACCATGCCTTCAACATTACTGTTGAAGCGGTGGGCTCTTACCCCGCCTTTTCACCTTTACTCCGCCCTAAAGCGGAGAAGTTTATTTTCTGCGGCACTTTCCGTATCCTAAGCCTTAGGCTTAGAACCCCGGGCGTTACCCGGCACCCTGTTCTATGAAGTTCGGACTTTCCTCCTCCAATTTTAATTGGAAGCAATTGCCCGGTTTTAAAAATATCAACATCCTTCTCTTGGATTGCAGTCTTTCGAGTAGAATAGAATTGATTTTTTCATCAACTGCAATTCTGCTTGTTACATATTAAAAAACTTTAAAAAAAATTATTTAAATAATACAACTTAGTGAGGCAAATATAATAAATTACTTTACATAAGTCAGCATTTAAGTTTAAAATGGATGAGATTATGGGAAGTAATCTGAAAGAGTGGAATTTTTCGGATTTTCACCATTTCCGGTTCTTACCGGTAAAATCCGGTAAGGTGACCGTTAAATGATGGATTTTAATTATTCTGCGTCTACGGTTTCAGTTATTTCAACAGATACCAAAATTCGTCCGCAATATTCACAGTAAAAGAGCCTGTTGTTTCTTCTAATTTCCAGTTGACGCTGTGAAGGAACGATATTATGACAACCCGAACATGCGGATCTTTTAATCGTGGCAACGGCAATTCCGTTCTTGGCTTTTCGGATTCTCATGTAAGAAGAATAATCAGGTTTTTTAACCGTTGCTTCAACCGATTTTCTAAGTGTTTTTAATTTAACTTCTTCTTTTTCATTTGCTTTAATGATTTCCTTTAAATCGGCCTGTTTTGTTTTGAGGTCGTCTTTCATCTCGTCGAGCACAGGTTTAATTTCTTCGATTTCCTCACTTAATCTTTTGCTTGAATCTGCGAGCGAATCGTTTTCTTCTTCAAGTCTTTTTATGTTTTCTTCGGTATGGTCGATTTCTTTTGTCAGAGCGTCATATTCTTTATTGTTTCTTACCTGATAAAGCTGGGCTTTAAATCTTTTCTGACTCTCTTTCAGCTTTTCGATTTCTTCTTCGTTTTCTTCTCTTTTTTTGAGCGATTCCTTCTGCTCCTTTTCTTTACTCTCAATATCTTCCTTCAAGCTGTTGATTTTTGCCTCGAGCTCTCGAACAGCATTTGGAAGATCCCCGCGTAAAGCTTCAAGCTCATCCAACTGCTCGTCGATCTTTTGAAGCTCATAAAGAGTTTTTAACCTGTCGTACAATTTATATACTCCTCAATTATTATAAAAAATTATAGGGTTCGTGGACCCGTTAAATTTAAAAATTTTTATTTCTTTGTTTTCTAAAATTTGATTTAATTTATTTTCAATTTCATTTAAGGAATGAATTTCAGTTTCATAATGCCCCGCATCAATTAAAAGAATTTTCCCTTCTGCTTCCTGGAAGTTATGGTATTTTATATCCGCCGTTACGTATGTGTCCGCTCCTGCTTTAATTGCATCATGGAGATATTCGAAACCCGAACCGCCGCAGACAGCTACCGTTTTAATTTTGTCTTTCTTACCTGCTGTATAACGGAAATTTTTTATCTTTAAGCTTTTTGAAATATGATCGAGAAAACTTTTTATATCCATGCTTTCCTTTAGTTCACCGACAGCACCCGGGCCGTAATTATCATTTGAGTTATCCAGCGGGTAGATATCGAAAGCAACTTCCTCGTACGGATGAACTTCCTTCATTTTTTGAATTGCCTTATCGATTTTCCATTTGTCGACTTTAACTTCCAATCTTACCTCATCGACTTTTTCAAAACGGGATTTTTCGCCTCTTACAGGGTCAGTATCAGGTGAACCGAAGAAAGTGCCTTCACCTTTTGCTCTGAAGCTGCAATTGCGGTACTTACCGGTTATTCCTCCACCTGCATTAAAAATTGCTTCAGCTACTTTTTCAACCGAATCCGGAGGAACAAATACGATTAGCTTATATTGATTGGATCTTATATTGGTTAGGAATTTTATGTTCTTCAGCTTCAATACCTTGGCAAGTTCAAAACTGACACCATCTTTTGTGTAATCAAGGTTGGTGTGTGCAGAGTAGAGGGTGATATCGTTTTTAATCAGTTTCCGTATGATTTTGGAATTCTTGTCAGAATGAAAATCCAGCTTTTTTACCGGGTTAAACAAAAGCGGATGATGACTAATAATTAAATTACATTTTTTTAGAACCGCTTCCCGTATCACATTTTCATTTACATCAAGACAGAGCATAATATTTTTTAACTCACTATTTGATGACCCAACTTGCAGCCCTGCATTATCTCTTTGCCACGAAATTTCTTTCGGAGCCCAATTTTCAATATGTTCAAATACTTTCTTTGTGGTCATTGCAAAAAAAAATGCACTTCTTTTTGGGAGTGCATTTTTAAATTTTTAGTCTGAGAAATCTAAGTCTTCAGATGCTATAAACTTTCTTTTGAATACTGTTTGATCTAATCGAATTTTTACCATATTAAGTGCTTAAATATACGATTTCGATTCCTAATATACAATAATTGCGCCAGTAAAAAGAAAGATCCCAATACGTATAAAGTGATATAAATAACATTTATTTATTGAACCATCTGAATAACTAACAAATAATATTCGAAAAAGTTACAGCATAAAATCAAAATCAAAACACTAAAAATTCATTCGTTTTTAGCTAACCGGCCTCAATCCAGTTGCCGTCTTCTTTAATTAAATCTATCAGTTCATCAACCGCATTATCAGAAGGAATATTTCTTTTAACGACATCCTTGGCTCTGTACAAAGTTATTTTTCCGACTCCCGAACCGACATAACCGTAATCAGCATCCGCCATTTCTCCTGGACCGTTTACGATGCATCCCATAATAGCAATCTTTACACCTTTTAAGTGTTCTGTTCTTTTACGTATCAAATCGGTTGTTGATTGGAGATCAAATAAAGTTCTTCCGCATGATGGACATGCTATGTATTCAGTTTTGGAAATTCTTGCTCTTGCTGCTTGAAGAATTCCGAAAAGAATTCTGTTGATTATTTTTTCTTTTGTTTCTTTTCCGTTAATGAAACTTCTAACATAAGCTTCGGAGCTTTTTTCTTTTTTGTCGGAAAATTTTCCTTGAACTTCAGCCCAAACTCCATCGCCGAATCCGTCGATTAATAATGCACCGAAATCGGTTGAAGAATAAAGCATAAAATTATTCGAATCAATATTAGAGTAAGCTCTTTTTATGATAACCGGGTTTTCAATTTTATTAATTAATAAATCACAAAACACTCTTCTTTGTTCTGCCAATCCGTGTGAGTTGTTGGTTTCAAGAATTATTACAACTGTACGATCATCTTTAATTTCATCTAAGAATTCTTCATTTAAGTCTTCAATTTTTAATGTAACGAAATTGCTGATTTCGGATTTATAATTTTCATTCAAATATTCTTGAATATCTAAAAGCGGAAAACCTTTTGTTTGATCTTTGAGTCGCTTCCATAATTCAAAATCGTAAATTGCTTTTAAGCCGTTTGGAATATCAAAATCGACATCGTT
>CAZKUR010000125.1:0-8640 GCA_964556005.1 uncultured Ignavibacteriaceae bacterium
TTTCTTTTTACCGTAAGCAATTTTTGTAATTGTAACGAAGAGAACCGGAACGATAAAGATAGCAAGCATAGTTGCTGCAAGCATTCCTCCGATAACCGTCCAGCCGATTGTTTGTCTTGCCTGAGCGCCGGCACCGCTTGCAAATATTAGAGGAGAAACTCCAAGAATAAAAGCCAAGGAGGTCATAAGGATCGGACGCAAACGTAATTTTACTGCTGCAAAAACAGATTCAAGAAGCGGTACTCCGCTGTCGACACGAACCTTGGCATACTCGACAATCAGTATTGCGTTCTTTGCAGCTAATCCGATCAAAGCAACAAGACCTATTTGTGCATACACATTATCGCTTAGATGAGGCTGAAGAATAAGTGCAAGGATAGCACCGAATGCTCCAATTGGAATTGCAAATAAAACTGCAAATGGAACAGACCAGCTTTCATATAAAGCTGATAGGAACAGAAATACAAACAATAGTGATAATCCGAAAATAGCGAATGTGCTGCTTCCGGCATTTATCTCTTCCCTGCTTAAACCTGAAAATTCGTAGCCGTAACCTGCAGGCAATACTTTTGCAGCAACTTCTCTTAATGCTTCAATTGCCTGGCCGCTGCTGTACCCAGGCGCAGAACTGCCGTTTATTTCAGTTGCACGAAACATATTATAATGTGAAATTAATGGCGCACTTTCGGTAACTTTGTAAGAGATTAAAGTGCTCAAAGGAATCATATTACCCTGCAAGTTCTTCACATAGTATTTAGAAAGATTATGAATCGTTGCACGATAACTTGTATCGGCTTGAACTACAACGTGGAAGTCCCGCCCGTAAATTGTAAAATCATTTACGTAGGCGCTTCCCAAATATGTTTGAATAGTACTAAAAACATCGGCAACGGAAACACCAAGCTCGGCACATTTGTCTCTATCGACTGTCAACTGGTAAGCAGGAGTATTTGCTGTAAAGAATGAGAAAGCACCCGCTATTTCAGGACGCTGATTTGCTGCAGCAACAAATTGATGTACAACGTTTGCAAACTGCTGGATATTATCCGTGCTTTCCTGCTGCTCAAGTTCAAAACTAAAGCCGCCAGTTCGCCCTAATCCGGGAATTGCAGGTGGAGAAATTACAATTACATTAGCACTTCTAATTACGGAAAATTTCCTTCTGAGTGTTGTCATAATGGAATTTAATTGAAGCGCTTTGCTCTTACGTTGATCCCAGGGTTTCAACTGAACGAACATAGTACCGCTGTTCGATTTACTTGCAAATGTAACAACGTTCAATCCGTTTATAGCTGCAAAATGTCCGATGCCAGGAGTCGATTTAAGAATAGCCATCATTCTTTTCAATACATCTAATGATCTTGTCGTTGAAGCAGCTTCCGGCAATTCATAAGTAACATATAGTCTTCCTTCATCTTCCCTTGGAATAAAAGCGGTTGGTTTATTCATAAACATCACGACAGTGCCGGCATATACAAGTATTAAAATTATGAGAAAATAAGGTGTAGCCTTAATACACTTTTTAACTCCTTCGGAATATTTACTGGTTGTTCTTTGGAACCAATCATTAAATTTGAAGAAGAATTTATTTAATCCTTTGGAAGATTTATTAAAGATTGTCGGTTTTAAGATTAATGAACATAAAGCCGGTGTCAGGGATAAAGCAACAAATGCAGAAATTAAAACGGAAACTGCAATTGTAATTGCAAACTGCTGGTATAATTTCCCGACAATGCCGGGGATAAAGCCTACCGGTATAAATACCGCTGCCAGTATTAATGCTATTGCTACAACCGGACCGGAAATATCATTCATTGCTCTGATAGTTGCATCCTTTGGCGACAGATGTTCATTATCAATATAATGCTGCGCCGCTTCCACCACAATTATGGCATCATCCACCACAATACCTATCGCAAGTACAAATCCGAACATCGTGAGAGTATTTATTGTAAAACCGAGTGGAATAAAAAATGCAAATGCCCCGATAATGGAAACCGGTATTGCCAAGATAGGGATTATTGTTGCACGCCAGTTTTGCAGGAAAAGAAATACCACCAGCACTACCAATCCCAAAGCTTCGAGAAGCGTTACAACAACTTCGCTAATCGATTCCCGGACAACTGAAACGCCTTCGAAGGGAACACCGTAATCCACATCTTCCGGGAAAGATTTTTTTAATTCCTTCATTTCATTATAAATACCGTTTGCAACTTCAAGGGCATTGCTGCCGGGAGACTGGAAAATTAATAAGAATGAAGACCTTTCACCATCAATGTATGAATTACTTGCATAGCTTGCTTTGCCAAGCTGAATTTTCGCTACGTCTCTTAAATAAACTTGCGATCCATTCTTTGGATTTGTCCTAACTACAATATTTTCGAATTGTTTAACCGAACTTAACTTGCTGTTCGTAAAAACAGTATATTCAAAAGTTTGGTTACTGTTTTGCGGAGGTGCACCAACAGTACCTGCCGCGATCTGAAGGTTTTGAGCTGAAAGTGCATTCGTAACATCTGATGCCGTAAGTCCTAATTGAGCTAACTTATCCGGTTCAACCCAAATTCGCATACTAAAATCATCCGCACGAACAAAAATGTCTCCGACACCATTAACACGCAGCAATGCATCTTTAACAAAAATATTTGTAAAGTTATCGAGGAAAGTAATTTTATGTGTATGCTTAGGCGAATAAATCGCGACAATCATTAAAATACTGGAAGTCCGTTTTCTTGTAGTAACACCCAGCCGTTTTACCAAATCCGGCAGCTGCGGAGTTGCAATTCCGACACGGTTTTGAATATCCATGGTTGCTATATCCGGGTTTGTACCGGAATTTAAAACTACATTTATCGAAGATCTTCCGTCGCTCGTACTATTGCTTGTTATGTATGACATACCCGGTGTACCGTTAACTTGCGTTTCGATAGGAGTCGTAACGGTTTGTTCAACAGTTGTTGCATCTGCACCCGTAAATGCCGCTGAAATGCTGACGGTAGGCGGAGTTATATTAGGATATTGACTTACCGGTAAGTCTAAAATGGAAAGTACACCTATTAAAATAATTACAATTGAAATTACTATAGCCGTTACAGGTCTTTTTATAAATGTATTAGCAACCATTACTTAGCCTATTCGTATTTAATTACCGGAACTTGAATTTTGGGCATGCGAACCGCCGGAAGAAGCCAGTACTATTGGCGAACCATCTCTTAATTTCTGCATACCTTGAGTAACTATTATTTCACCAGGTTTCAAACCATTCAAGACGATAACCTTATCATTTATAATTCTTCCTATTTCAATTCTCTGCTGTGAAACTTTATTGTTATGAATAATAAAAACAAAATATTCTCCCATCTGAACACTTACTGCCTTAAAAGGAATTATAATGCTTTTTGAAAAACTATTATTAAGCAATCTTATATTACACGTTAATCCAGGTCTTAACAAATTTTTCGGGTTTGGAAATAAAACTCTTGTAATGATCGTTCCTGTTTGGGGATCTACTGCACGGTCCAATAAAATGATTCGGCCAAAGTGCGGGTATATAGAACCGTCCGGTAAAACCAATGCAAAAGTCGAATCATTCTTTTCTTCTTTTTTATTTAGCAATTTGGAAAAACGCTGAATCTGTTTTTCATCAACTGCAAAATCCACAGCTATCGGATTGTCTGATGATATAGTGTTCATCAATGTTTGGCCAGCTATAATTGCCGAACCTAATTTAACTTGTGATATTCCGATTGTTCCGTCAAACGAGGCGTAAATAACTGAGTTACGCAAATTGGTTTCGACAGCATCTAAATTACTTTGAGCTGCTTTCAAATCAGAGGAAGAGTGCTCGAGAACCTGAGAAGCAATCGCATTGTTCTTTGCTAGTTCTTTGTAACGCTCATAATCCTGTTTAGCTTTTTCAAGATTAGCCTGTGCAGCATCATAAGCAGCCTTATACTGCTGCTGTTCAATAGCATACAATTTCATTCCTTTGGTTACATGCTGTCCGTCCTTAAAATAAATGTTAGTAAGATAGCCGGAAACTTCAGGCCTTATTTCAACCTGGTTCAAAGCGACTACAGTTGCAGGGTATTCGTCGTAGTAAGGTGCTCTTTCCTCCGTCACTGTATATGAGGTTACCTGAACGGGAGGAAATTTTTGAAATCCTTTTTTATTTCCGCCGCACGATGCAAGTAACATTGTAAGTGCGGTTAAAATGCCTGTTAAATAAATTTTGTTTTTCATATAGATTTTTAATTATTTTTTTTCAATATTTAATAGTTCCCAGTGATTTCTCAACATCCAGTTTGCTGCTTAGCAATTGGTATAATGAATTCAAATAATTTACTTCGGTTGTACGTAAATCCGTTTCAGCCGTAATTACATCCAGGTAAGATTTTACACCGGCTTTATATTGTAGTTCGATTGTATTGTAAACATCTTTAGCAAGTTTAAGATTTTCTTTAGCAGCATTAAAATTGCTTAGATTGCTTTTATAACCGGCCATCGCCTGAGTATACTGCAGGTTAATTGTATTCTTTAACGATACGATATCATATTCGGAGCGCTGTACTTCCAATGAAGCCTGATCTATTTCCTGGATTCGTTTACCTCCCTGGAAAATTGGAAATGAAAGCTGCAAACCGACGTACTCGCTTGGATAACTTTTGTTATACAACTTACTGAGTTCATCGTTTTGAAAAGTAAAATTATAATTTCCGAATGCAGACAGTGAAGGTAAAAAGCTCCAGTAGTAATAGTCGAGATTAGCTTTCTGAAGCTGGAGTTGTGTCTGCAGCAGTTTATACTCAATCCTATTTTCATAATCAGCTTGCTGCGTAGTATCAATATAAATTTCTTTCTCCATTTTTGAAGTATCATACTGAAGGCTTAACTCTTTATTTACTGGATAGCCCATTAAATTTTTTAATCCTGCATTTGCCGACTTCAACTGTTCTTCATCATGTTTTTTCTCGGCAACAGCGTTGTTGAGTGCAATTTTCGCCCTTTCATAATCTGTTTTATCTACGGTTCCGCTCTTATATTGAAAATATGCATCATTGTAGCTTTGCTTCAGTCGGTTAATATCTTCATTTACTAATTGAACTTGCTGCTCGGATAAAAGGACACCGTAAAAAGCATTACTCACATCGATGACAAGATTTATTTTGTTATTTATAGTTGATTGTTCAGCCTGCTTACGTACTTCGCCGGCTGTACTGCTTGCAAGCAAAACATCTCTATCGAATATTGTTTGGGTAAGTGAAAAATCCGCACTCGATGTATTTATTACTCCGAAATGAACTGCATTTCCCTGGAAAATAGATGTAGGCAGTTTATAGTTGTGCTGGAAATTAAAATTAAAGTTAAGCTGAGGGAACCAATCTGCTAATTTGCTTTTAATTTCCTGGCCGGCAATCTGCTCATCTAATAATGATTGCCGAATAGAGGGCTGATTTTCAAAAGCAAATTGAATACAATCATGCAATGTTGCATTCTGCAATAAAGTATCCGGTTCATTCTTATTTTGGGAAAATAAAATAGAAGTTGGTATTAAAATTAGAAAAGACAAAAAAAACATTATTTTCATAAACTGTTCATTTTATTCATGTACCGTTACAAATAATAATTTTATAAAGTTTTCAAAGCTAATATTTATTAGATTTATAAAATTTGATTTGCATCATTATATAAATTAGGCGATAGGTGCTTTTACTATCTGAAAGAAACATCTGAATTAAGTTATTATCAAATGGAAATATGATTAAATTAATAATCCAATTCCTTACCAAGGCTTTCTGCCCGGCTTAACATTTCAGGAGATTCATCAAAAGTCAACATGCCTGCTTTTTCAGGTTCTTGAATCAGAGTCTTTGCAATTATATACCCTGCAATCGACCATGTCTGCCGGCTCCTTGCTTCTTTACCTACAAGCTTGTTGTGCACCCCATCGTAATATTCAGGGTAGTTATCTTTCGATAATCTTTTTTCCAGAAGTTTTATCGACTCGGTCAGATGACTTGTATTTCCTGCTTTAATTGAGGCTGCCGAAAGGTACCACATTAAAAAAGGCCAACTGCCGCCGTTGTGATAAGACCACGGAATATTCTTGGGATCATGCCCCGTGAACAATTCCCATTCTTTCCCTTCCAAAGCAGGGTAACTAATTTTTATAGGCATCTCACCGATTAAATCTTTTTCTCTATTATAGATTAATTTTAATATCGCTTTGGATTGTTTTTCATTTGCCAGTGAATTAATTATCATTAGTAAATTTCCCGCAGTGAAAAATCTGAAATCCATTCTTGACGGGCCTAAATCACCGACAAAATATCCGTCATCTTCTGCAAGCCAGTTAAATACCCAGTATGGAATGGATTCAGGAAAGATATTAAACTGATTTATTGCATTCTCTTTGTATTCTTCGATTTTAAATCTATAAATTTCGTTCAGCTTTTTTAAATCCAGCCAAAAGTATTTTCTAATATGATAAACCAGATGTCCTAGTCTTTTATCGATATTTTCGGAATAAATTTTATTATCCTCGTTATCGATCAATAGTTCTTTTGCACTGAGCAACCCGATATAAAAAAGAGCTTGAATTTCAAGCGGATAACCGTAAACCCCCATCCGCCTGTCGATCATAAACGAACCGTCGGGTACAAGTAGAGTTGGAAACATATCGAACCTGTTTGTCAAAGACAGTTCAATAATTAATTTGATTGCATTTTGACAATCTTCGCTGTAAGCATAGTCCCAATCATCAGTAAATTTTATATAAGTTCTTAAGATATAAAGCCACCAAAAAATAGAATCTACAGGGGTAACTCTTGCAATTGCTTTTTCACCGTAATCAGGGATAAGTTTTTCACCTTTGGAAGTTGAACTGACTTTGAAGCTTGCCGGCATCATACCCTTTGCAGGTAAAAAACAATCCATTACACTTACGCGGCTTTGCAACTTTGTTGTTACATCGAGAAAATTCTTAACAATTTCATTATCACCGTTTAACAAAAAGGCAAATGCAGATACTGCAAAATCTCTCATAAAAATTTGATTATAATTCAATGCTTCTGTAGACTTATCAAAAGCTGCCAATGTACCTATAGGTTTACCATCATATTCCACAATTGAATCTTGAAGTAATTGCCAGGCTTCGTTAAGCAGATCGATTTTTTCCATAGTACCTCATATTAAATTCACGGTTATTTTCCTAAGTTATAACTAACAAGATTGCATATATAGAATTATCCGCCGGTAGCAAAACCGGGATAAAGTGTCATTCCTCCATCCACAAAAATACTTGTTCCGGTTATATAATCAGCTTGATCGGATGCCAGCCACGCGGCAACCCTGCCGATATCATCGGCTTCACCAATTCTCCGGTATGGGATTAATTCCAATAATTTATTTAGAGCTTCCTGAGTACTCCAGACGCTAGTATTAATTGGAGTTTTTATTGCACCGGGGCAAATGCTGTTTACTCTGATTCTAAACGGTGCAACCTCCTGTGCAATGCTTTTCATCAGCATCATAATCCCGCCTTTAGATGCAGCATAATTTGCATGTCCCGCCCAGGGAATTACTTCATGTACCGAACTGATGTGAATAATTTTTCCTGCTGCACATGAAATTTCTTTTTTGACTCCTCTTCTTTTAAATTCCTTTAATGCTTCACGCGCACATAAAAATTGTCCTGTTAAATTTACACTTATAACTTTATTCCATTGCTCAAGCGTCATCATTTCAATCGGTGAATCTCTTTGCAGTCCTGCGTTATTAATAAGAATATCAATAGTACCGAATTCTTTTATAGTTTCATTAAACATATTAATAACTTCATCTTCAATACTTACATCGGCTTTAGATGCAAATGAGTTAATTCCTTCTTTCTTTAGTTCTTCAACCAGTTCGTTAGCGGTATCGGGATTGACTACATAATTAACAACCACATCGGCACCAGCTTTTGCCAGTTCTATTGCAATACCTTTTCCTATTCCCGAATTCGCTCCGGTGACTAATGCTTTTTGCCCAGCTAATATTTTTGGCGTTTCAACATCCGGCTTTTCAACTTTTGGTAAATCACTATTCGTATTTTCAGGCATTTTATCCTCTTTATGGTTTTTGTTTTCAAATTAAAAAAATTTAATTAATAAAATCAGAATTGAGATTATTAAAGTACTATCTTATTGATTGATAAGTCTGTTAAAAATATCACAGAGCATTGAAAGACATAATGAATTTCACACAATGGATGAGTGGAAAGAAGCTAAAAATGTATGACGTTTTTTTGATATTATTTTACTACAAATTTAAATTTGTGATAGAGGCACTAAAAATATTCTTTGCACTCTGTATAAATTGGTTGCAATTTTTGCGAATATTATTTTTTTCAAAATAAATTAAGAAGAATTTTAATGAAAAAAACTAAAGCAGTTCTTAACTGGAGCGGTGGAAAAGATTCCGCTTTTACTTTATATAAAGCTCTTCAAGCCGGATGCTATGAAATAAATTATTTGCTTACAACCGTAAGCAGCGAGTTTAGAAGAATAATACAGCATGGCGTTAAAGAAAAATTGCTTGATACGCAGGCTGAAAGCGTCGGGATTCCTCTTAAAAAATTATATATGCCTATTAACCCTG
>CAZKUR010000126.1:0-1219 GCA_964556005.1 uncultured Ignavibacteriaceae bacterium
AATCAAAAAATTTAAAAACGGTGGTAACCGTGCTTTGCATCTGCCGAAGAGATTTCAGCCCGAAGGGAAAGAATTTCAAATTGCTAATGAAGTACCTCCTGGATTCGGATGTTTGCTCTTATCTTATTGATAGATTGTTTTAGAACAATCTTAGCTGCAGTAGATATTCTCGGACATCGACGTATTCATGTGAAAAAAAAGATTTAAAGTAAATTCAAATTTATTCACTTTGCAGCCACGCTAAAATTATCTTTAATTCACCGTAAGATATTTCAGGGGGAACTTTTTCTTTTATTTTAGCTAACGGGATTTCATCAAAATTTTCAGGGAAATATCCGGCAAGTTTTTGAGCTTTCTCTGATGACATTACTTCTTCTATTTGAATTAAATTTTGTCTTATTGATCTTGCAAGATGACTCTCAATCGTACTAACGGTGAGATTTCTTTCTAAGGCTATTTGTTCAATATTCTTCCCTTCATGCAGGTATTTTACGGTTTCCAAAACCGTATTTGTTTTTACTTTATTTCTTTTTGAGTACGAACTTTTTATCTTTTTGAAATTTACCTGATCAATAAATTTTCTTTTCTTCTGATACTCATCAAATTTAAATCCTTCTTTACAAAAATTAATTTTCTGCAGGATCACTTCAATAATAATTATTATTTCTTCGAGCAGGCCGTCAATTTTCCCGGCTACTTTTTTTGTATTAACAGATAACGGATGGTCGCAATAATTTTCGCTCCATTTACTAATTTGATTATAAAAATAATTGGCACCGTCTTTAATTCTTTTTTGAAGAAGTTCATTTTCTTCAATTAGTGAATTGTCCTTACTTTGCCGGAAAATAATTTCCTTAAACTTTTCGGAAATTTCATTAAGCTCTTTTTGTTTTTCGATTAAACTGTTTATCCATGAAATTGCATTTTGCTGAATTGCATCCTGGTTTTTAAGGATAAGTTCATTCAATGCTTCAAGTCTATAATGCCAGTTTTGCCATGAAAAAATGCTTTGCAATTCTTCAAGAATAAAAACCTGTTTTGACTCAATGAATAATTGTTGAAGATTTGTATTCCAGTTTTTATTAATCCATTCTTTAAAATCTTTATGTGCGCCGAGGAAATTCCTGTAAACTGGACTTTTAAGAATCAAACCTTCCAATGAAGTACACCGGCTCAGAGCAACATAAACCTGTCCGGTTGCAAATGCTCTTTCCGCATC
>CAZKUR010000126.1:1319-8615 GCA_964556005.1 uncultured Ignavibacteriaceae bacterium
CCAATCTTACCGTTAAAATATTGCTTCCCTTCATTATCATTTTTTAGGAACATTACCTGTGCTCCGATTTTAAGCTTAAGTTCTTTATCCGCAGGGAAAGCGTGTTCCGGGAATTCACCGGTTGTTTCGGCGTAAAATGTATTAGTACGCCCGGGAAGATTTTCTAATTTCCTTTTGTTAATTTCATCCGATTGATAGTTATGTGTTGTAAGTGTAATGTATCCATCGGAATCCGGCGGGATGGAATCCATTGTTATACGGGAATTCAATAATTTAAAATTTTCTTCCGTTATATTGTTATTACGGATTCCGTTAAGTATTTCTATAAACTTAAAATCTTTTTGCCTGAATATTTCTTTCAACTCTATAATGACCGGAATATTGTTGCGTAACACAAAACTGTCAAAGAAAAAAATTGAAGAATAGAATTGCCGTAATATTTCCCAGTCATTTTTTTTAATTACCGGCGGCAACTGGTGAAGGTCCCCGATAAATAAAACCTGCACTCCTCCAAAAGGCCGGAATGAATGACGTATATAACGTAAAATAGTGTCAATTGCATCTACAGTATATGAAGCAACCATACTTGCTTCGTCGATTATTAACAATTCCATGCTACGCAGTAAGTTTAGTTTTTCCCTATTATAATGAATCTTGGATAGGAGAGGATGATTCTTTCCATTTCTTTCATCATGGATTGAATTTAAATCAGGCAGAATTATGCCGAATGGTAATTGAAATAATGAATGAAGAGTAACTCCATGTGCATTAATTGCAGCTACACCTGTTGGAGATGCTACAACGGATTTCTTTGAAGAATTTTCGCGGAGAAATTTAAGAAATGTTGTCTTCCCTGTTCCTGCTTTACCGGTTAAAAAAATATTCTGATTTGTTTCATTTATAAACCGGTAAGCAAGATCAAATTCCTCGGTACGTTTAATCAGCATATCAAAATACTTTTTTTAAAATACCAAAATAATAAGTAACCAAAAAGAGTGCAAAAAAGAAAAAGAAAAATTATTATATTTAAATTGTAACAGAAATACAATTTATGGATATACAAATCTTGTAAGGAATGGAAAGCATATAATTCTTTAATCATAAAAGAAGCTAAAAGAAACATGGAAATTATTTATCAATAAAAATTAAAATTTAAGGATAAGGATACGGAAATGACGAATCAAATAACTGAAAAAAATACAAAAAGCCAGATACTTCAAGCATATAATGAGGCTTTAGCAAAGCTGAAAGAATCGGAGAAGGAAGACAGAAAAGCCGAAAAGAAAAAAGAAGAAGAAGCAAAAATCGTAAAAGAAGCTTCGGAGAATTCGGTTGAAAAAATCGTTAACGGAATAAGCCGCGCAAAAATTGATATTATGAATTCGCTGGATGAGGTGAGCGAAAAGTTAACATCCGAATTCAAAAAACTTGAAGAACTTCAAAAAGCAATTGGGCTTGAATCGAATTATTTAAATGAGATTTATGACATTAAGGCAAATGCCGACACTCTTTCTGCTTTACTTATAGCTCAGAAAGAAAAGAAGGCAAGTTTTGATTCCGAAATTGAAAGTAAAAGAACTTCTTTAGAAGAAGAGATGCAGCAAAAGAGACTGCAATGGAAACTTGAACAGGAGAACTATGAAAATCAAAAGAAAGAAAGAGATGCTCAGCTAAAAAAGGAAAGACAGCGTGAGGAGGAAGAGTATAACTATAATCTGAATCTTCAAAGAAAAAAAGAAACCGATACTTATAATGAATTGAAAAACAAATTAGGAAAAGAACTGATCGACAAAAGAACTGCCGTAGAGAAAGAATTGAATGAAAGGGAGAATGCTGTTGCCGCAAAAGAAAAAGAATTTGCCGAATTGAAGCAGAAGGTTGAACAGTTTCCCAAAGAACTCGAAGAGGCGATTAAAAACACCGAGAAGTCGGTTATTGAAAGAATAGAATTTAAATATAAACATCAGGCAGAACTTGCTCAAAGGGAAATGGACGGTGAACGCAATTTAAATAAACAGATGATTCTTTCACTCGAAAATAAAATTAAAGAACAAACGGAACAGATAAAACAGCTTACTCTTAAGATAAATGATTCGGGACAGCAAGTACAGACAATTGCAATTAAAGCAATCGAGTCAAGTGCAGGCGGCGCTGCGATTCAAAGAGTGTTTTCTCAAAATTATGAGAAGCATTCCGATCAGCAGGAAAAGCGGAAAGAGTAAGTTAACAACGGCTAGCTCCTTTACCTTTTTAATTTGAAATAAAAATTAAAAATCTTTATACGGATTATAATTATATAGGCAGTTATACCACTGATAAGACTTCTAAAGAAGTAAAGAATTTTTTGACATAATCGAAGAAAATTATTTTCTATTTAATTTTGATAAATTTATATAGTGGGTTGTGTAAGCTTTTTCTATTTCTTTATTACCTGATTTACTGAAGATTAATCTGCACTTTACACCTTTGCCGTATTGATTATATCCCGTCCATGATTCTTTTAAATTTAATTCTTCAGCGGTTTTCTTAATTGCTTTATTTATCGTTGAAAGTTTTTTCAAATTTGTTTTACAAACTTTTTCAAGGTAAGCAACTCTTCCGAAACGCCAATTTTCATAATCCTTTTCTGTTAAATAATTAAGTTTTATAAGAACGTCAACAGAACAGACAAATCCTTTTTGATAAACTATAGCATTTACTATCTCTTTAACTTTTTTTTCTAATTCCTGGTTGTTCACTTATATTAATCAAATTTTATAGTTCAAGCAGGTTTTTATACAAGGTTGCATCATTATTTTTAAATAAATAAAATTTTCCCGATATACTTTGAATTAACTGTTTTGTACTCAAAATCAATAAATTTTATTCGAGCGGATATGCCTCCACTCCTGCTTTCATAGCTCCTTCGATTGTACCGTCAACAAATTCTGCTCCAGGAAAAAACCATTCGTCAGGATCATATTCTTCGCTGCTCCATTTAAATATTGCAAAATCCCATTTATTTATCTCCCCGGTATAAGTTAGCCTGGCTACAGGAGAAATATCTCCATATTCAATTCTATTAAGAAAAAGATACTTCCCTTTGAATTCCGGGGAATAAGAAATCTCATCAATGTTGTTTCGAAAATTCTTTTGATTAAACTTTT
This sequence comes from uncultured Ignavibacteriaceae bacterium, assembly GCA_964556005.1. Lineage (GTDB taxonomy): Bacteria > Bacteroidota > Ignavibacteria > Ignavibacteriales > Ignavibacteriaceae > CAZKUR01. The sequence goes on from CAZKUR010000126.1 coordinate 4,466, forward strand.
CTATTCTTTTGACAATTTCCTTTTGAATTTCCGTGGAATAACTTTTTTTATAACTTTTCACCTTTAGTTTTGATTTTTTGCAATGAAAAATAATCGTTTAAATGGAAAAATTACTTTCTCGTTTTTCTGTTGAGGATAATCAGACTTAATATCTTTTAAAACCAATTCTTCAAATTCTTTTTTTTCTTCATCATCTTTCAACTTTTCGAGATAAATTTTTAATGCGGTGCTTCTCATCATTTCCAGTATTGCAAGATGAGATTTCATTATATGCAGGTAATCTGTAATCCATATCTCGATTTTATCGGATAGTTCCGAAAGGCAGTCATAATAAAAATTAATACTATGAACTGTCATGAGATCTTTAATCCCTTTTATTTTTGAAGCCCACTTATCGCTTTCTTCGATTTTAGAAATTGATTTTCCAATGGGCATCTCCCAAAATAAAGGTATCTGAACGGCAATTAATCCATTTTTACTTAATAGTTTAAAAAATCTTTTTAAAATATCTTTTTGGTTTGACATCCATTGTAAAGCAGCATTTGAAAAAACGATATCATACTTCTCGTCGATATTGTCTTTCTCTGCATCAAATAATATCCATTTCTGATAAGGATAATCTTTTTTAGCTTTTTCAATCATAGCCGGAGAATTATCTGCCCCAACAATTTTTGAATCCGGCCATCTTTGAACGAGTATTTGAGTGCTGTTTCCCGGTCCGCATCCTATATCGATAATTTTTTCCGGTTTATCAAAATCAATTCGTGAGATCAGATCGATTGTAGGTTGAATTCGCTCTTTGTTAAATTTCATGTATAAGTCGGGATTCCAATCGGGTTTTTTCATTGTCTGAATAGATTACTACTTTTAATTTAAAATTAATCTTATAGTCTGTTATTTATTATAATCAACATAAATATTTTATTGAAAGTTCATCTTCAAACGGCTCTTTCATTCAATAATCCTTAATCCTCATAAATGCTGTATAATGAACAAAACCAATCAGGAAGTATTTTAATCTTTTGCAGGTTCAGGTTTTTCCCCCGTTTTTCCTTCATTAAGATTATTGTAAAATCTTTGAGTGGGATATGCAAAATCGATATCGCTGTGATTTGAAAACTCATCTAATATTTCTTCCCAGATATCATGCTCACTTGATCTGCGTTTTCTCGGATCGCAAAGATACCTGATTGAAAGTAAAACTCCGCTGTCTCTAACAGAAGTGTAAACAATCGGAGTTAATTTCGTATAAAAAATCATGAACTTTCTTGAGGCTTCTTTGATTTTTCCCTGTGCCTCCGAACTCAGGTGTTCAGCATGTTTATTAATTATTTTCAATAATATGTCTTTTGCCATCCTCCAGTTACTCTCGAATGTTACAAGTACGGGAATTTCATTCCAGATGTAATTGAATCCGGTTGTGTAATTTGCCTGTACGTCTGTGAATACTTTCCCGTTTGGAATATGAATAATTCTTCCGGTACTTTGATCCGAATCTACCCAGTTTCCGATTTCCATAATAGTAAACTGAAAAATTCGTATATCGATAACATCACCGGAATTTTCTCCTATTTGAATTCTATCCCCGACCTGAAAAGGTTTTCTCCATATTATAAATAACCATCCTGCCAGATGTACCAACGGATCTCTCAATGCAATTGCAAGACCTGCGGTCAAGAGTCCTAAATATGTAGCGAGAGATTGAAAGCCTTCAAACCATATTCTGCCTAAAATAAGAAACCCCATTAATGAAGCAACATAAACTGTAGTCTTTCTTAAGCGGTATTGAAATCTTACATCATGATTTTGATGGAATGCAATAGTTAAAATTATTCTTCGTACCAGCCAAAGAATAAAAATAACTATTATGGTTGCTATTATTTTTGTTTGAGCATCGGAACTCAAGCCTACGGTTTGCTCAAACCAATGAGTTATATTTTTAAATTTTTGAACGTCCAATAGATTAAAACCCAAATTGATTTTTAACTAATAGATTTTCTCCCTAAATATTATGAAGCGCGTCTTTTTTACCGGAAGAATAAACTTACAGAATTACCTTTATCAAAGGTAATTTGAATAAATTTTTATTACAAATAGGCATACTGATTCTTTAGAGTGAGTAACCCTTCGAATTTATAAGTTCTTGCGTCAATACCTTAATGAAATTTAATTATTCAAAAATCTAATTATGTATATCAAACAGTTAAATCAGCTGTAGCTAAAAACTTTGGCTGGGTGCGTACTTTAGCTGCCTGCTCATATCCATAAGCAATCTTTAGAAGAACCGGTTCGCTCCACGCTCTTCCATAAAATGAAATTCCAATCGGCAAACCAAATACAAAACCAGCCGGAACTGTAATATGAGGATAGCCTGCCACAGCTGCTAACTGAGAACTTCCGCCTAAAAAATGATCGCCGTCTACAAGATCGGTCATCCATCCGGGGCTGTCGGTTGGAGATACAAGTGCATCTAAATTATGTTTATCCATTACAGCATCTATTCCTTCTTTTCGAGAAAGTAGATGATTCTTATTAAGAGCATCAAGATATTTTTTATCTGTAAGAGGTCCTTTTTTCTCTGCCTGTACAAATAATTCCTGTTTAAAATACGGCATTTCCTCTTTAGCATGGGTATTGTTAAATTCAATAAGATCTTTGAGTGTGTGCATTTTGGTTGCCGGTCCGCGGTGTTCGAGATATCTTTTCATGTCAGCTTTCAATTCGTAAAGAAGAACAGTCATTTCGTTATCATCCATTTTTCCAATTGCTTTTATTTCAACAGGATCGATAAGAGTTGCTCCATTCTTTTTTAGAACCTCAAGTGCTTCATTTATAACTTCATCAACTTGTGGAAGGAAACCAAAGTATTTACGAACTACACCAATTCTTGCACCCTTAAGTCCATTTGCATCGAGAAACTTGGTATAATCGGGATAAAATTTTCTACCTTTAACTATTGTTGCTGCATCTTCTGGATCAGCACCGGCCATAGCACTTAGTAAAATAGCTGCATCAGTTACCGTTCTGGCCATAGGCCCGGCTGTATCTTGAGAATGAGAAATAGGAATAATACCTGTGCGGCTCACCAATCCAACCGTTGGTTTAATTCCCACAATTCCGGTTATTGAAGATGGACTCACCACAGATCCGTCTGTTTCTGTTCCGACGGCTACAGTACAAAAGTTTGCTGATGCGGCTGCTCCTGATCCTGAACTCGAACCGGATGTATTTCTGTCGAGAGCATAAGGATTTTTAGTCAAGCCTCCTCGTCCGCTCCATCCGCTCGTTGAATGTGTCGAACGCATATTTGCCCACTCGCTTAGGTTTGTCTTTCCGAGAATTAATGCTCCTGATGCGCGAAGCTTCTGAACCACAAATGAATCCTTCACTGGTTTTGAACCTAAAAGCGCAAGTGAACCTGCCGTAGTTTGCATCCCATCTGCGGTGTCAATATTGTCTTTGATTAGTACCGGGATTCCGTGCAAAGCACTGCGCGAACCTTTTTCTTGTAACTCTTTGTCAAGTGCATCTGCAATTTTCATTGCATCGGGGTTTAGTTCGATGACACTATTTATTGACGGACCTTTTTTATCAATTTCTTTTATGCGGTAAATGTACTTTTCTGCTATGGAGTGAATAGTAAATTTTCCGGATTTTAATCCATCCCTTAACTCAGCTATTGTAATCTCATCTAAATCCGATGGCTTAATATTTAGAGCAGGTAAATTTGACGAATTATTTTCCCTTCCGAATGCTATTGAAGGAAACGCCGCAGCGGCAACACCTGCAATCGCACTTGTTTTTAAAAAATTTCTGCGGCTTTCACCTGACGGTAATTTCTTTTTTTTAGGCATGATGCATTCTCCATTTTGTGAGATAAAATTATACTTCATCAATAATTGGTTAAAAATACCAAAAAGATTTTTACAAAAAAATGTATTGCATTATTTATCGGAAAAAATATGGATATTAAAATTTTTAATAAATGGAATAGCGAATAATCAGGTCTTTCGTTTTTAAAAACTCAATTGTTCAAATTGACGTAAAGTCTCCTAAGTTTTTAGCTGATAACGCTTAATAAAGTAATGACGGATTTGATCATTTCACTTCAATTTTATTTATTTTCAAAAGTCACTTCATTTGAAGAAAT
>CAZKUR010000127.1:0-8563 GCA_964556005.1 uncultured Ignavibacteriaceae bacterium
TTATGCCTGTTTTAAGCAAATCAAAAAAACTAAAGAAAGAATTAAGGCTGATTGATATTTATGCAATAGCCACCGGTACAACACTAAGCGCAGGATTCTTTTTACTTCCAGGTTTAGCAGCACAAGAAGCAGGCCCGGCATTGGTTGCTGCATACCTATTAGCCGCCGTACCTCTCATCCCGGCTATGTTCAGTATTGCAGAGCTTGCTACGGCAATGCCGCGTGCAGGAGGTGTTTATTATTTTCTTGATAGAAGTCTCGGACCAATGTCCGGTACAATAGGCGGCGTTGGTACATGGCTGGCCCTCATCCTTAAAGTCGCATTTGCTTTAATCGGGATGGGCGCATACATATCTCTATTTGTGGAAGGAGCTTCCATAACATTGATTGCAGTCATCATTGCAATCATACTCGGAGCGATGAATATTTTAAGCGTTAAGGGAAGCAGTAAACTTCAAATAGTGCTTGTTGCCGTCCTGTTAATTATACTGTTTGGATTTGTCGGCGGAGGCATCCCAAATATAAATCCGGGGAATTTTAAAAATTTCTTTTCTTCAGGAGTTAGTAAAATTCTATCGACAACCGGCATGGTTTATATTAGTTACGTGGGGCTTACGAAAGTAGCGAGTTTATCGGAAGAAGTAAAAGACCCTGAAAAGAATATCCCGCGTGGAATTTTTTTAGCACTCGGTACCGCTTTTATAATTTACAGTTTGGGAACTGTAGTCATGGTCGGTTTAATACCGATGAATGAACTGAAAGGAGATTTAACACCGGTTGCTACCGGAGCTGGAAAAATATTTGGATATTGGGGAATTGTGTTGGTAACAATTGCAGCTTTATTTGCTTTTATTTCCGTAGCTAATGCCGGAACTATGAGCGCATCGAGGTATCCTTTTGCAATGAGCAGGGATCGCATGTTTCCGCATTTGTTTCAAAGGTTAAATAAAAAAGGAATTCCTGTAGTAGCAATTTTATTGACTGTAACGATAACAATTTTAATTGTTGTTTTTTTTGATCCTGCTAAAATTGCGAAGCTTGCAAGTGCTTTCCAGTTGTTAATGTTCGCACTCGTGTGCCTTGCCGTCATCGTTATGAGGGAAAGCAGAATTCACTCATACGACCCGGGGTATAAATCACCGCTTTATCCGTGGATGCAAATATTGGGAATAATTGCACCTCTGATTTTAATTGGCGGAATGGGTATGCTGACAATTTCTTTCTCAGTTGGATTAGTAATGGTAGGCGTAATGTGGTATCATTTTTATGCGCGGAACAAAGTGATACGTGCCGGAGCAATTTACCATGTGTTTGAAAGATTGGGAAGAGCAAGGTACAACGGGCTTGATTCCGAGCTTAGGGAAATCTTAAAAGAAAAAGGATTAAGAGAAGCGGATCCGTTCGATGAAATAGTTGCACGAAGCTTTGTTATAAATGTTGAAAAAAAGGCCGAGTTTGAAGAAATGGTTGAAGCGGCATCGCAATGGATTTCGCAAGTTGCAGAAGAAAACAGCGAAACTATTTCAAAAATATTTTTAGACGGGACAAGGATGGGTGCAACACCTGTAATGCATAAAATTGCTTTACCTCATCTTAAATTGAAAGGAATTCAGCAGGCGGAAATGGTTCTCGTTAGAGCCAAAGAAGGAGTTCATATAAAATTTAAAAATCCACTCACTGATTTTAAGGATGATGAAGATATCGTCAATGCAATATTCTTCCTCGTCAGTCCGGAAGATGATCCTACCCAGCATTTAAGAATATTAGCTCAAATTGCCGGAAGAGTGGAGGAAGAAAATTTTATAACGGAATGGACCAATGCTGCAGATGATCAGGAAATTAAAGAGGTTCTATTAAGAGATGAAAGATTATTTTCGATTGTTTTGGATAAACATTCAAATTCTTCAAGCTGGATAGGCTTATCAATTAAAGAAATTAAAATACCGCCAGGATGCTTGGTAGCTTTATTGAGAAGAAATAAAGATACGATTATCCCTGCAGGGAATACTGTTTTTGAGGACGGAGACCGGTTGACAATTATAGGAAACCCTGAAGGACTAAACGAGCTAAGGAAAAAATTCATTGAAAATAATTAAAGATTAGTTTTGAAAACTAATGAACTAAATAGTAAATACTTTTCCCCAAATACCCGCAGCTATGAAATCTTAAGTAATTTTTATTATAAAAACTACGAACTCTTCGTCAACACTTCGTTAAATACTTTTAATGATTTTACAAACCAAATTTATTCGAATCTTGCGGATATCAATTTCTCAAAAGAGAATAATGAGCTCGAATTAAAAATTATTTCTTCAATTAAAATCCAGTGCTGGATTCAATTTGAAAAAATTCTGAATGAGAAAAAAATTGGGTGCCGTAGTGAGGTTAAAAATGATAAAGATCTGTTCTGTAAGATAAATGCATTTAAGCTATCTCTGAAATCAAACGACAAAAAATTGTTAAACTATCTTATCGATGAAAAAGCGGAAAGTGAAATTGCCGGACTTTTAAATCTCAAACCGAAAAAATTGAATAAAAATATAAATGCCATTCATTTCAAATTATTTAATTACCTGCAGAAAACAGGGCGCGGATTATCTCCACTAAAAATGAATTACGTTGTAGAAAAATATAACAAGTGTTTAGCGGAAGTGAACGGCCACTTATCGATGGGTGCATTAGCAGCTTATATTAATTTATATAACTCACTTAGCGAAAAAGAAAAAAACTTTATCGAACATCATTTGTTTGAATGTAACGAATGTCAATCCATGATGAATGAAATTTTCGATGAAGATTTTAAAGTAGACGATGAATTCGAATCTGCCGAATTAAGAAGGCAATGGCCGCAGAATTTTGCAGTACAGGAATTTATTTGCGCCCAAAACGGTTTCGCAGTTACCACTTCCAGTGAAAAGGACAATCTATATCTATTTATTAAAGCGCTCCCGGAAATTTACAGTAAAAGAAAATTAAGATTGATTTCAAATGATGGAACTATTATTTCAAGAATCATATCGGTTGAAACATCTCAAAAATTTGAGATCGATAAAATATTCAGACAAAAATTGCCGGAGCCAATGAAAATCATTGTTCAGTTAATCAAAGCTGAAACTCAGAAAAAAGGTTCATTCCTAAAGGAAAAATTGAACCGGGATATTCGTGCCGCAGCCGCTTTTATAATAATAGCTGCATGTACTATATTTTATTTTTCTTTATTCGGAAGATCCTTCAACAGAATTTATAAAATGCCATCGTTCGTAAAAGAAACATTTCATTTAAGAGATACTATTAATATAAAATCCCTGTTGATTCACACTCAATTAAATAAGGAAGAAGCCGAAGAAAAAAAGGAAATTCATAATAATGCACAGGCATTTTTCGAAAATGCCGAATTGGAAAATTTTATAAAGAGGGAGAATCAATCATCGCAGAAAACGATTCTAATCCAACCGTATGCAAACGAACCGGTGAGAAATTTTCCGATGAAGTTTATCTGGAGTGGTAAAGTTGGAAAAACATACACATTAGAAATTTTTAATAACAAGAATAAAAAAATTTATTCGACTTCAATTAATAAAACGGAACTAAATTTTAATTTGAAGTTGAAACCGGGATTGTATTACTGGAAGCTTGTATCAAAAAGTACAATAACTGCGATAAGCAAGTTTGCCGTGATGTAATAGTTCACAAAGCAAAAGTATTTCTCATTGGACACTGCTTTACTTCTTGAATTAGAGAAATAGAACCTTTAACTCTTCTTTCTGAAATTTCAAAATCTTCAATTCAGCAAGTGTTCAAACACAATAAATAAACCACTTATCATCCTTATGATGGAACATTTTTTGAATATTTTTCCGTGAAGGGGAATTAATATGATAAGTACAATTCAAATAGCCCAAAAACATGTATTGTTTTTAGGCAGGAAAAACGTTGGGAAAGAAAAGCTTGCGTATGCATTAATTGGACAAGACCCCAACGTTGTGAGTTCTGTTTCGGACGATTCCAATACTCCTCTGCCGAAATCCTCAAAGCTGTTCCCGTACAATCTTGAAATTCACATCGATGCTGTCGATATAGAGGATTTGTGCAATCAACAACAGGATGGCTTCGACCAGGAGTTGAAAATTTTCAAAGATGTTGATTTTATAATTTTAGTTTTGGATGGACGCGAGTATTTATCTCTTAATGAGATAGAACTTTTTTTGTGTCTGAAAAAACTGTTGATTCCTTATTTAGTTGCAGTCAATAAAATTGAATACGGAGTAAACCCGATTTTGCTTTCCGAACTTAAATCATTAAACGCAATGCATTTCGAAATTTCCTGCAAGGAAAATGTAGGTATAGACGGTTTAAAATTAAAAATGATCAGAATGATGCCTTAATACTTGCTTTACTTTATCATTCATCAAAAACATCTTTACTTATTAAATAATAATTATATGTCGAATCCGCTCAAACCGCTTAAAAAAACTTTTACAATTTTTACTTTAACCCATACTTCTTCCACACACAAAAAAAATTACAAAAATTGACCGGCTACATTTCATAAATCGACCACAATCCGGAAAGTCATTTGGGGAAATGCTGAAAGAGAAAGAGCTAAAGTTATAAATAATCATTTATTCACACTTGATAATTAATTTCCACTGTTAAATGAGATATCTTTAAATTCAGTCATCTCATAAAATATTATTAAAATATTTAAAACTCTTAACAAAGAATTTTATAAATTTAGAATATAATTAAAATTTTAATTTATCATATTAATTCTTCCACAGAAGAGGGGTACATGAAAAAAGGGATACTAATTTTATTTTTCCTATCATTTTTTTCCTTTCCATTTACGGAAATGACTTCGGCTTCAAACCTTCCTGAAGGCGTTACAATTACTAAAAGCGGTTATGATTATGTTATAAATTTTAACCTTCCTCAATACAGATACAAAACTATTTCAGCCAAAGGCGATGAATATCTTAAAATAATGATTGACGACTACGGAACAACTTCCGAAGCAGGTTTGCCGGAATTGCCGCAGATTTCTTTTAATTTTGAGATACCGTCAAGCGGGCAAAGTCCGCAAGTGGAAATTTTAAATACGGATAAATCTACCGAAACTGTACCGGTACAGATATTTCCGCTTCAAGCGCCCTGGCCTAAAAATCTTCCGTTAAGCGAAAGGCCTTTTACAAAGAATAACGAATACTACAGCTCAAACGGAAATCCGTTGCCTTTTGTAAAAATTTCCGACTCTTTTATCATCAGCGGTACAAAGGGAATAATGGTTACAATTTTTCCGTTCTCTTATAATCCGCTTGAAAAAAAATTAACGGTAATTCGTGAAGGTAGTTTTAGAATTAAATTGAGCGGCAATATCAATTATTCAACCGGACATTCAAAGAAATACAATGATTATTTAAACACAATGTTCGTAAATTTCCAAAAAGGAATTGATGTTGGAACGTCTAATTATTTAATTATTACGGCTCCACAATTTGAATCTGCACTACAGCCGTTTGTTGATCATAAAATTTCGTGCGGCTTTAATGTCGATATATTTACCACTGCAGAAACCGGAACTACCAATACCGATATAAAAGCGTTTATCCAAAATCGCTATGATGATATAAACACCAGGCCTGAATTTATCCTTCTAATTGGTGATGTAAATGATATTCCTATCTGGACAACTTCCGAACCGGATAATCCTATTACCGATTTATTGTATGCGACGCTGGACGGAACTGATTTGTATGCCGATGCAAGTATAGGAAGATTTTCCGTTACAAATACGACCCAGCTCAATAATGCTATCAATAAAACCATCTACATGGAAAATAATATTGCTGTCCTGGATAAACAAAATGTTTTTATGGCTTCCAACGATAATTATACGATTAGTGAAGGCACTCATAACTACGTTATCGATACATATTTTGATCCGGCCGGTTATACAAATTTAAAATTGTACAGCCATACTTATAATGCAACAACACAGCAATTAATTGATGCTCTAAACAGCAACAAGCTTTTTGCAATTTATTCAGGCCACGGTTCAACAACTTCATGGGCAGACGGACCACCGCTCGATGAAAGCCAGGTTAATGCACTTACGAATACTGTTTATCCTTACGTTTATTCATTTGCTTGTCTTACCGGGGAATTTGATTACGGTGAGTGCTTCGGTGAAACCTGGTTAAGAACTGCGCATGGCGGCGCTTCGTATTACGGCTCATCTGTTACATCCTATTGGGATGAAGATGATATTCTTGAAAGAAGGATATTCAAAGCAATGTTTGAAGACGGGCTGACAAAAGTTACACCTATGTTCGACAAAGGGAAAGCATACCTTGCCGATTATTACGGCGGCTTTACTCCAACCGTTAAAAGATATTTTGAAATGTATAATCTTATGGGCGACCCGTCGCTTGAAACTCTTAGACAAATTCCGCCTGATTCTACGGCACCGGAACCGGTAACTGATCTTGCAACAGTTGATCCTACATCCAATTCAGTTACATTGAACTGGACTGCACCTTACGATTCTACTTTTGGCGGAGTTACTACTTATGATGTAAGATATTCAACCCAGATGATCAATAACGATAACGATTTTAATAATGCTCCGCAGATATTATGGACGGGGCAATCCGATTCCGCAGGAACTCCGAAATCATTTATAGTAGATAATTTGGATTTCAGCACTCCATATTATTTTGCAATTAAAGCTATGGATATGTGGGGAAATAAATCTGATATGTCAAACGTTCCAAATATGACGACCTATGGGCCTCCGCAAATCGATGTTAATCCGGATTCGATTAACTTCTCTCTGGCTCAGGATACTGCTTATGCCGATACAGTAATTATATCAAATATTTCTTCGGGCAATTCCACATTGGATTATTCTATTGAATTGACAAATAATATTTTCCCGGATAAATCAATTACTTATAATCTTGCAAATGTGATTGAAAAATTAACCAATCCGAGAGTAAAGGTTAAGAATAATCCGGTTATTATTCACGGCACAAGCATAAAAGGTTCAGGCGGGCCGGATAATTTCGGATACAACTGGATCGACAGCAATGAGCCGGGCGGACCGGAATATATTTGGAATGATATTTCAACGACCGGAACTTTAATTTCCAACTGGGTTGCTGCCGGTTACGGCGATCCGAGAGATGACGGTTATGCCGGGCCTTTACCGATCGGTTTTAATTTTAAGTATTACGGAAATATTGAAACTCAGCTTTATGTATCGACTAACGGTTTCATTAGTTTCCAGCCGATAACAGACAGCTGGTTCTCAAATGAAGCAATTCCGTCATCTGATGCACCGAATGAAATTATTTGTCCTTTCTGGGATGACCTCGACGGAAGAACCCAGGGAGATGCGTATTACCAGCAGGATGGAAATAAATTCACCATTCAATTCAACAACTGGCAATTGTATTCAGGTACAGGTTCACTAACCTTCCAGATTGTAATTTATTCAAACGGAAAAATATATTTCTATTACAACAATCTAATTGGAACATTAACCGCATGTACAGTTGGCATTGAAAACGTCGATGGAACAGATGGTTTGCAGGTTACTTATAATGCTGCATATTTACAAAACCAATTAGCAGTTCAGTTAATGGCTGAACCTGACTGGTTAAGCGCCGGTAATATGAGCGGGACAATCTATAACGGCAATTCAACTGCAATCGTACTGAACTTTGATACTCATGGTTTGGATCTTGGTGATTATTCCATGGATATGGTTATTTCATCAAACGACCCGGTAAACCCGTCCATCACAGTTCCGGTTAAAATGAGTGTAACAAACGGAACACCTGTAGAGTTGAGTTCTTTCACTGCAGATATTAATGCCGGTAAGGTTCTCTTGAATTGGAAAACTGCATCCGAAACAAACAACAAGGGATTTAATATTCAGCGGCAGGATAATAAGAACAGCGGATGGAATACAATCTCTTTTATTAAAGGTAATGGAACATCAACCAAAGAAAATTCATATTCATTTAATGATCAGATTAATAAACCCGGCAAATACCGTTATAGACTGCAGCAGATTGATTTTAACGGGAAAAGCGAATTCTCTCAAATAGTTAATGCTGTAATAAACGGCCCGGATAAATTCGATCTTTCACAGAACTATCCTAATCCGTTCAACCCGAGCACAAAAATAAAATATGCTCTGCCGGTCGAGAGTAATGTAAGCATTAAAATATATAACATACTCGGCGAGGAAGCTGCTGTACTTTTGAATAAAACCCAGGAAAGCGGTTACTATGAGTTAAACTGGCAGCCGAAAAATCTTTCATCGGGAATCTACATTTATGTATTGCAGGCTAAATCTCTGGATAGCAAAAATGTTACAAGGTTAGTGAAAAAGATGATTTATATGAAATAATAACATATTATATTTTTCAAAAAAAGCCGGACTAAGTTCCGGCTTTTTTTATATTTTTGAAATTAATTTTTAGGTTGATTATATTACGCAAAAAGAATTTTACTATAAACGAAGCAACTGGGTGATTAAGAAATTTTAGTATTA
>CAZKUR010000128.1:0-8377 GCA_964556005.1 uncultured Ignavibacteriaceae bacterium
AAAACAATAAAAGTATTTTCCTTTAAAAATAGTCTAAAGTAATAAAGAGGCTGTAGCAAGTTTTATTGCACAGCCTCTTAATTTTTAATAACTAAATCACAGATAGAACAATATAACTAAAGATAAATCGTTTTACGTTTATCGTCTCACGTTTATATTGTATTAGTTTATGCTCGCCATGTACGGTTTTAATTTATGTTCAAGATATTGTTTTGGTACCGCACCAATCACTGCATCCACAGGTTTACCGTTTTGAAATATTCCCATTGTTGGAATACTTCTTATACCGTATCTCACAGCGGTTTCCTGGTTTTCATCTGTGTTTAACTTAACTACTTTTAATTTTCCTTCATATTCTTCAGCTAACTGCTCGATAACCGGTGCTACCATTCTGCATGGACCGCACCACGGTGCCCAAAAATCAACCAGTACAGGAACATCCGATTGCAATACTTCCAGCTCAAAATTTTGGTCCGTACCTTCGACATATTTTTTCATTTTATTGCCTTCTTTCTTCTTTTTATTTTCAAACCATTAGATGAAAATAACATCTTCAAGTTTCAAAACTGTCCAACTAAAAATCATAATTGTTTCGGGTATTATCATGTGATTAGTATTAGCTTTCCGAATATGTGATTAGCTTTACAATTCACTTGAATTTTTATCTCAGTTCCCATGTGTCCTTTATTCTTTAAACCTTCAAAGTACTAAATTCATTTTATTTCATTATTTCTTCATTGCTCTCAAATATCTTAAAATAGTCCCTTAAAAAAGATTAGTCACTTTTTTTGTATAAAAATTACTACTATTATTTGTCGTTTTTACCACGGAAGAAATTGATTAAAAACCAAATGGTTTTAATAGTCTTTCATCTATATAAATAAGCTAATCTCTGGAATGGTATTAAATTTTCATGCGTATGATTATCAATTGTTACAAATCTTGAAATTATACTTTTTATAATCCCGATTTTTGTACGGGCTGAATTTATATCAAGAAATTAAAAGAGCTAATAATTATTTTAAGCTTATTAGTCAATTCTTCTTATTAACAAAAAAGTTAAAACATAATTCATTCGCATGTGCTGATTTATATAGAGAGAATATTCATGAAGATTACTGTAAAATATTTTTTTGTACTATCAATTGCCGTATTTATGGGAGTAGGAATGGGGCAGGTAAAAATCGGCTCTCCGGCACCTAACTTTGATGGTAAAACTTCCCGGGGCAATAAAATAAAATTATCAGATTATCGTGGGAAAGTAGTGCTGATAGATTTTTGGGCGAGCTGGTGTCCTCCTTGCCGGGAAGAGATGCCCGAGTTGATAAAATTTTATGATTTGCATAATAGTTCTAAGTTTGAATTGCTTGCAATTAATATTGATAAGGAAAAAGCAAACATGGACCATTTCCTCGACAAGCTTTTCCCCCAACCTTCTTTCCCGATAATAGTAGATGACAATCAGAAAATCCCGGCTCTATTTAATATTCAGGCCATGCCGACCACAATATTTATTGATAAGAAAGGTAATATCCGTTTTTGGCATAACGGTTTCGAAAAATCATATGTAAACGATTTTAATTCAGAATTAACTCAATTATTGAAAGAGAATTAAAGAAGTGATAACAAAAATCCGAATCTTGCTGGTTCTTGCTGCTTCCTTACTTCTATATGGATGTGCTACGGTTAAACCGTGGGAGAAGGAAAGTCTATCAGATCCTATTATGATTATTAATGAAAATCCTATTAACACCGGAATTAAAGAACACTTCCTTGATTATAGGGAAGGCGTTGAAGGAGCTACAGGCGCGGAAAGCGGAGGCTGCGGGTGTGGTTAAAAAAATTATATCGTTTCTTTTATTTTTTTTTAGTTTAAGTACAATTGGATTTTCGCAGCTTTTACCTTCTAACGAAACTCAGGTAAATTTCAGCGGCTATTTCGATAACTTCAATGTTTCAGTCCTTTACCCGAGCATTGAAATAACCAAACGGGTATCGGAATCTACAAGCATTACAGGACGGTACCTCGTCGATATGATAACTGCCGCATCCATTAGAAACGGCATTCCCAAAAACCTCACTACTTCAAAGACTTTAGCAAAAGTGGATGCCGTTACGTCTGCTTCCGGTACTGTAGGCGGAGGAGGAAGCGGCGGCTATTCCTCCCGGCCCACTTTCGATGAAGTTCGCCATGAGTTTAACCTTGGCTTTGCGCATTTATTAGGTAAAGGCATTTTAACTGTAGATGGTATCTACAGCACGGAAAGCGACTATACATCTTCTACACTTATTGGAAACTTCACACAATATTTGGCTGAGAATAATACTTCCATTCAATTGGGAATTGTACGAAGCTGGGATAAAGTTTTTCCCAAGACCGTAAACTGGAAAAAGGATAAAAACGTAACTACAATTAACGCTAACCTTTCTCAAATTATCAGCAAAGATTTAATATTTCAATTGCTTACTACTTATACCGATAATAACGGATTGCTATCGGATAATTACAAATTGGTCCCGATTATAATAGATGGCAAGGATAGTTTATTTCAGCCCATTCATCCCAACTTAAGAATCAGGCGTGCAGCGGCTGTATCTCTTAAATACCGCCTGACGGATAAATCATCTTTGCTGTTAGGTTACAGGTATTACTGGGATTCATGGAATTTAAATGCCAACACTTATTCTGTTAATTATGAAAGATATTTATCCAGGCATGTTATACTCGGTGTAGGATGGCGCGGCAACTTTCAGACTTCTGCGTTTTTCTTTAAGCCAACATATTTGATGCCCGAACAATTTATGACGACGGATATTAAGCTCGACGCAGGTTATTCTAATGAGCTTCAATTAAATTTTATTTTGCTTGGAGGAGACGACCAGGACGCCCTTCCGTTCCTAAATGACGACCGGGTACAATATATTTTTAATCTCAATTTTTATTCGCGCCATACCGATTCTCCCTACTGGTACAATAATTTAAAAAACTTATTTGCCACAGATATTAACATAGGAATTCGTTACCGTTATTGATAATTAAATATTGAGTTCTAAAGTATATGAATCAAAATTTTTATAAAATAATTTCAGAAGGAATAATTCGATGAAAAGACGGGATTTTCTTAAATACGGTTCCTTGATTCTGCCTGCCACAGCAGCGATGGGGATGATCAATCCGTTTACAAGTAAAGTTTTTGCGGCAGTTAGAAAAAGCGGTTCGTTTTCATTATCGGTTATAACAAATCAGCCGTCAAGAACGATTCACATAATAGAACAGGCTATAAAAAATTCCGAATACGGTAAGAAAACTTTACAGTTTACCGAATACCGGTTGAAAGGAAGATATGTAGGCGATATCGCATATGTAAAATCACAGGCACTGATTGATTACAACAAGGCGACAGATGAATTTTCACAACTTTTAAAAGACAGTGCAAATTCTCTTTCGCTTCCGAGAATGTTTGATGATCCGATGCTGCTGCAATTCTCATCCCAACAAAATTTTGGTGAGCCGGGCGGCGTAAAGATTTTTAGAGGGGATTCACTAATTAAAAAATTATCGTTGGATAAAGATATAGAGCATTATAAAATCGAAGGCTTTAAAGGTCATGTTGCTATTATGATAAAGAATAAATCAGTTAGCATCACCTCTGCAACATGTAAGCATAAAACATGTATGAATATGGAACCGATTTCTAAACCAGGCGAAAATTTGATATGCATTCCAAATCAAATCAACATCGCTATTGCCGGGAAAAGTGCTTTGGGAGTTGACAGTACAACTTTTTAAATCAAAGTTAAAACGATGAAAGTTAATGCAGCTAATTATATCCTGATTTTATTTGTTCTATTCATCTCTGTCGGCTTACATGCCCAAGATGACACAACGATGTACAAAATATCGGTCATGAAGTATTTAATGGGGACAACGGTCGAAACAACAGTCAGAAGCAATGATATAAATCTTGCTAAGAAAGCTTTATTAGCTTCGTACGAAGAAATGCAGCGGGTTGAAAATTTATTAAGCTGTGAAAAAGACAGCAGCGAAATATCGGCAATAAACCGTGCATCCGGCATTCACCCGGTAAAAGTAAGTTATGAAACTCTCGAAATGTTAAAACGCTCAAAAGCTTACTGTAAAAAATATAACGGATTATTCGATGTAACAATCGGTCCGCTTTCGGACTTATGGGGATTTAGCGAAGATAAGGAAATTGTTTTACCGGAAGATAGTACGATACAGAGTTTGAGGAAGCTGGTTAATTATAAAGATATGGTTATTAATGAAAACGACACAACGGTTTTTCTTAAAAAGAAAGGAATGTCAATCGATTTAGGCGGAATAGCAAAAGGATATGCAATCGACAGAGGTTCCGCTGTTTTAAAAAACATGGGTATCACAAATTTTATTCTTAATGCCGGAGGCGATATTTATGTTTCAGGCGTTAAAGATAAAAAGACCCTGTGGAAAATAGGCATAAAACATCCGCGGCATACAAATGATTTAATTGCAGAGTTTAATTTGAAAAATTATGCCGTTGCCACAAGCGGTGATTATGAGCGTTTCAAAATAATAAACGGAATTCGTTATCATCATATTTTAGATCCGCGGACCGGCTATTCAGGCAGATTATCCGAAAGTTCTACAATCCTTGCTCCGACTGCAGAAGAAGCCGATGCAACAGCGACATATGTTTTCCTATTAGGCTGGAAAAAAGCATTAAGGAGAAAAAATCTAGACTATCCGATGCTGATTGTTTCTTCCGACGGAACAATTCATTACAATAAACTATTTGCAAAAAATTATAATTTGAAAGTCATTAATTAAAAAGCATCGATTCGATTTTTATTTATCGCATTCATGAATTTGTAAATGGGGATTAAAAATTTTTAAAATATAAAATATTTCTGCGGGAGCCGGAAGTGTTCTAATTTTTATCGGGTGGTTTATTCTCCAATTCGGATTGAATTATTTTCTCATAACTTTCTTTGTACTCTTTTATCGCATCGAAAATTCCTTTCGCAACTTGTTCCTGACCTCTGTGGCTTTTTAAGTAAGCAGCATCGTGCCTGTTTGAAATAAATCCGGATTCAACCAATACACTCGGCATTGAAGCGCCGACAAGAACATAAAAACCAGCCTGTTTAACACCAAGTGTAGCCAACGATTTATTCTTTTTAAATTCCTGATCCAACAAATCCGAGAATTTTTCAGAATATTTCATGAATGCCGAATGTGCCATCGTAACAAGAATAAAATTTTCATCTGTTAGCTTTTGATATCTTGCAGGGTTGTTTTCATATTGAATAACACTGTTTTCTCTTTCTGCAATTGCAATTGCTTCTTTGGTTCGCCCGGGACGAAGAAGATAGAAAGTTATTCCTTCCACATCTGTGGGTTTTGTTGGAGTTGAATTGCAGTGAATGGAAATAAATAAATTGCCGTTATTCTGATTTGCAATTTGACCACGTTTGTATAATTCTACAAACTTATCCGTTTTACGCGTATAAACTACTTTTACATCTTTTAAATTTTTCTCGATTAATTTTCCGAGCTTTAAAGCAATAGCAAGATTGATATCCTTTTCCTTTATTCCCCCAAGGCCGATTGAACCGGGATCGTGTCCGCCGTGACCGGGATCCAACACAACCGTATTAAAATCCCATCTTTCTTTATTCTTTTCGATGTCGTCTATTTTTGAAAATACTTTATTGTGCAGCGTTATTAAAATATCATTCCCGTTATTGGCATTCAGCACTTCATTCGTCGTATAGTCCGGGCTTAATTTAAATTTTAATTCGGTATCAGGTCCAATATTTCTAATTTTAATCTCCTCAATCAAACCTGAAGTTTCTATGTTATTTAATTTATCGACATCGGCATTAACGCTTCTAAAAATTATCGTCAGAACATCGTCTTTAAAAGAGCTTGCATACGATGGAATTCTTTTATTTGTAACTACTCTTACAAGTGTACCGTTTGCTTTGTCTTCAATTTTCAAATCGGAAATATTGAATGAGCTTACCGGAAGCACCGGGTTAAAAGCTGTTGTATCGGGGTTATCGTTAAAGCTTATTTGAATATCCGGCTTTTCTTTTTTAACTACCAATTTATCCGGGCCTTGAAATTCAAGTTTTTGCTCCATTGCAAAGCTTAATAAATTCAGGCTGTACTTTAGCGGAATAAAAATATTTTTGTTTAAATAGTATGAGGAAGTCGGAAGCTGGAAAATCTTTGATTGTCCTGTCTTCTTATCGGTTAAAACAAAATAAGGATTTTTAGCGGTTATTTTTAAAGAATAATCGGGAAATTTTATTTCTATTTTTTGGGATTTCGGGTTAAGGAAATAATCGAGATAAAGCGCATCAGCAAAATGAGTAACAGAAAAATATATTGTGCCTTCACGATCGTAAACGGGAATATATTTTGTCCCGTTACTTGAAACAATTGCAATTTCCGTCATCTTTTGTGCGAATATTACGGATGTGCAGATCAAAAACAAATACGGTAAAAACTTCAATCTCATCAAAAACAAATTTTTAAGCAATCAAATTAACCTATGAATGGGATCATAAAACCACTTCTTTTTTTATATTCCGAAAATTCATTTTTAAAATTCTTTTGAAGCAGTTTATCTTCCAGTTGTGCACGCATGATTAAAAAAGGAATTTCAATTATTGCAATCGGAATAACAATATAACTCATCAATGCAATACCGGCGCCAAGGTCGAGTACTATTTGCGACAGGTATTGCGGATGTCTTATAATTTTAAACGGTCCCTTCTTAATTAATTTATGATCTCTGAGTATCATAATTTCCTGGGTATAGACTTCGCCCAGCGATTTGTATGCCCAAACTTGAATCCATGAAAAAATAATATATGCCAGTAAACCGGCAAGCCTAATATTTTTCACCTCCGGTGAATATCCGATTGTAAATATCTGAAAAACACCTAAGATAATTGCGATAAGTGAAATGGTCGATAGAACGAGCGGCAATGTTTGGAGATAAGTTTTCGGTTTTTCTTTTGGGGCAATTACCTTCGATCTCAATCCTTTGCGCGCACCGGAAAAATTTGCTCCGAACGAAGCGATAACATTAAAACCGAGAATTATATTAAATGGATCCATAAATGAAAATGTTTTTTGCAAATATAACAAAAAGTGTTTGAATTTTAAGATTTGAATCTAAACGATAACTCAATCGGACAGTAATTTAGGCATTGAATAATAGTTTGTATAAACTAATCAAGATAACATAATAAATTAACAAATAGTAAATAATTGGGAAACAATTTGAAGGTATTGGATAACTGTTACCAAATAATAATACTTAAGTTATTAGAATTTTGAACCTCCAATGGTGGCAGAAAATATACTTGGTAGAAATGAGTTGTTACATAAATAGTTGTATATTTAAACAGGAATTATAAAAGTTTGAATGATTTAAGAAGGATATGGATCTAAAAACAATTACCCAATTTCCTAAAAATTTTCATTTGTTTAATTTACCCTTTACTATTATTGGGATAGCGGCATTTGGATCGCGTGTGAAAGATTATTATAAAGAAGATTCTGATATGGATTTATTAGTGGTAGCTTCCGGTTTACCCACTAAAAGGCATCGGAGAGCAGAGCAAATTATCCTCTTGAAAAAGTTATTGCCTATATTGCCGCTTGACATTTTATTGCTTTCCAAGGAAGAAACTATTTCTAATTTCAAAAACCACAACCCACTTTTTCTCGATATCGCAACAGAAGGTATAATTCTGCTGGACTCTGATAATTTTCTTCTAAATATAATTGAAGAAACGCAAGAATACTTAAAGAATAGTAAGATTCAAAAAATCGATGATGGATGGATTTTTCCTTCGAAAGCCGGAGTACCAACTTTTTTATCAAAAATAAGTAATGAAGATTTTTCAAAAGCAATGCTTAAGGACGGCGCAAGGGATTTGGAAATCGGTATAAAGTTAAAGGAATTAGGTTATTTTGATAAATCTGTATATCACTTCCAGCAAGCGATAGAAAAATTCATAAAGGCAGTATTGATTGCCGTAGGCGTTTTTAAGAAGACACATTTTATCGGTGAAGAATTAAGGTTGATTATTGGAAAAGGAAATATACCCGAACAGTGGATAGAACAATTATTGGATGCAGCACAAATTTCCGAAGGGATTGAACCGGATGTTTCCCTTAGTCGATACCCTGGAATTTCAGAAGATGCACTTTGGCTGCCTTACGAGGAATATGAAGAAAATGACTCGTTACTTGCACAGCAGAAGGCTGAAAAAGTTCAGTCGGTTTCCAGAAGATTTATAAATGAATGGTATGGGAAAAATATAGATACTTCAGGCGATGAAACGGTTCAACATT
>CAZKUR010000129.1:0-8147 GCA_964556005.1 uncultured Ignavibacteriaceae bacterium
CGTTATCCCTTCATATTGATCGACCATTTTAATTAGAGAATCAATACTTCCGGCTTCATATTCGAGATTGCTGTTGGTAACCTCTTTCTTTTTCAATTCGCACAAATTAACAATCTGCGAACGGAGACAATGACCTTCTTCCAACAGCCACAGGTGATTCAGATTAATATCTTCGGCAAGCAGGTATTTTTTATTCAACACGGTTTCATTTTTTGAAGCATAGACAAAAAATTCCTCCTTATATAGCGGCTGCTCCAATATTGAGGAGTTATTAAGAGGTGTTGCAAGAATTCCCACGTCAATAATATTTTTTTCAAGTTTCTCAATTATGTCATCGGTAGTAAACTCCCAGATCTTTACTTTTATTTCCGGGTATTTTCTCAGAAATTGTCTTAAGAAAACCGGTAAAAGGAATGGAGCTACGGTAGGAATTATCCCTATTCTCAGCTCTCCTTTTAATTCACCTTTTAATGAATTGGCAATTTCTTTTAATGCACTAGCTTCTTTTAAGATTATTTTTGCCTGCTGAATAATTTCTTTTCCTGCTTCCGTTGGAACTACCGGCTGCTTACTCCTATCGAATATTTTAATACCCAGTTCATCTTCAAGTTTTTGAATCATCATACTTAAGGTGGGTTGTGAGACGCAGCACGCTTCCGCCGCTTTTACAAAATGACGATGGGAATCAGCCGCTATTAAATACTCTAACTGCTGTAAATTCATATTATAGATTTTATTTATAAGATTATAGAAAACATCAATTTGATTGATTATAAAATAAATAATACATTTATATATTCAAAAATTAAATGCGGATTTTTTAACAATTAAAACACAAGGGTATTAAAAATGGGAAATGAAGATAATAATAATGAGAGCAAGTGTCCGGTTGTAGGGCATAGTGTAGCCAGCGGGACATCAAACCGCGACTGGTGGCCGAATAAATTGAATCTGAATATACTTCGTCAACACTCCTCCAAGTCAAATCCGATGGGAGAGGGTTTTAACTATGCTGAAGAATTCAAGAAGCTTGATCTTGATGCAGTGAAGAAAGATTTAAAGAAATTGATGACCGATTCTCAAGAATGGTGGCCGGCAGATTTCGGTCATTACGGACCGTTCTTTATAAGGATGGCTTGGCACAGTGCCGGTACATACCGCATTGCAGACGGCCGAGGCGGCGGCGGAACAGGCAGCCAGCGTTTTGAACCTCTTAACAGCTGGCCGGATAATGTGAACCTCGATAAAGCTCGCAGGCTGATTTGGCCGATCAAACAAAAATACGGTAAGAAAATTTCATGGGCGGACCTTATAATACTTGCCGGTAACTGCGCACTCGAATCGATGGGTTTTAAAACTTTCGGTTTCGGCGGCGGTCGTGAAGATGTTTGGGAACCCTTGGAAGATATTTATTGGGGTTCGGAAGGCACCTGGCTGGAAGACAAACGCTACAGCGGCGATAGGGAACTTGAGAATCCGCTTGCGGCAGTTCAGATGGGATTAATTTATGTGAACCCGGAAGGACCGAATGGAAATCCGGATCCGGTTGCAGCAGCACGTGATATCCGCGAAACATTCCGGCGTATGGCAATGAATGATGAAGAGACGGTCGCGCTTATTGCAGGCGGACATACATTCGGAAAAGCGCATGGCGCTGCCGATCCGAACAAATACGTCGGTGCGGAACCTGCAGGTGCAAGTATTGAAGAACAAGGCCTCGGCTGGAAAAGCAGTTTCGGAACAGGTCATGGTGATGATACAATCGGCGGCGGACCGGAAGTTACATGGACCGAGACACCGACAAAGTGGAGCAATAATTTCTTTGAAAATCTTTTCGGTTACGAATGGGAATTAACAAAGAGTCCGGCCGGTGCTCAGCAGTGGGTAGCGAAGGATGGTGCAGGTGCCGGTAAAATTCCTGTCGCTCACGATCCGTCAAAAAAACAAGCTCCGACAATGCTTACAACAGATCTTTCATTACGATTCGATCCGGCATATGAAAAAATTTCGAGACGTTTTTATGAAAATCCCGATGAGTTTGCGGATGCATTTGCACGGGCTTGGTTTAAATTGACTCATCGTGATATGGGTCCTAAAGCGCGCTATCTCGGACCTGAAGTACCTGAGGAAGATTTAATTTGGCAAGATCCGATCCCTGCTTCTGCTAGTAAAGTTATCGGCAAAAAAGATATAGAAGAACTGAAGAATAAAATATTGGATTCGGGTTTGTCGGTATCTCAATTAGTATCAACAGCATGGGCATCTGCATCGACATTCCGAGGTTCGGATAAACGCGGCGGCGCAAACGGCGCACGTATTCAGCTTTCACCGCAGAAGGATTGGGAAGTAAACAACCCCGCTCAATTAGATAAAGTGCTTAAGAAGCTAAAGAAGATCCAAAAAGAATTCAACGATGCTCAATCCGGTAAAAAGAAAGTTTCACTTGCAGACTTAATAGTTCTAGGTGGGTGCGCAGGAGTTGAGAAAGCTGCAGAGAAAGCTGGTTACGATGTAAAAGTTCCTTTCGCTCCAGGGCGTAATGATGCTCTGCAGGAACAGACCGATGCTGAATCATTTGCCGTACTCGAACCAAGAGCAGATGGATTCCGTAATTACCTAAAAACCAAATACATGGCTACGGCGGAAGAAATGCTGGTTGACCGTGCACAGCTTTTAACTCTCACGGCACCTGAGATGACGGTTCTCCTAGGCGGTTTGCGTGTACTTAACACAAACTTTGACGGCTCCAAACACGGTGTGTTCACTAAAAAACCGGGAACATTAACCAACGACTTTTTTGTTAACCTGCTGGATTCAGGAACAAAATGGAAAGCAGTATCGGAAGATCATGAAGTTTTTGAAGGTATAGACCGCAAAACAGGTAACGTTAAATGGACGGGTACCCGCGCTGACCTTGTCTTTGGTTCTAATTCCGAGCTTCGTGCACTTGCCGAAGTTTATGCATGCGAAGATGCTAAAAAGAAATTTGTAAAAGATTTTGTTGCGGCATGGAATAAAGTGATGAATCTAGACCGATTTGATTTGAATTGATTTAAGGTTCTTTATAGAGAAGGTTATAAGTTAAAAGGCAGTCTGGTGAAAGGCTGCCTTTTTAGTAAGCATCTTTTCATAAATCAACAGATATTATATAAATGTACTATTTTAACTGCAAGTCTTTTATATTTCTTCTAATTTCCATTGCTTAAAGGAAGTGGAATTATTTTATACAATTTAACTTCTATTCAGCTTAAAGATATTTGATTTTAAAATAATTTACTTACAAATTAACATCCCGAAATAAATTGGTTAACTATGTGTGTTAATTTTGAATTGGCAGCTGACCCGGTTTTCCATAATGAAGCATTTATTTTTGAAGGCGTTAATCTCTGGGAAAAATTTAAACAGAATATTACCGCAAAAGATATTCGTCCTACAAATTCGATTATTATAATCCGTAAAAGAAAAGAAGAATTCCTTATTGAGCCGGCAAGCTGGGGAATAAAATTCAGTGATAAGTCTCCGCTGATATATAACAGCCGGATGGAAACGATAAAAGAAAAGCCGTTCTGGAAAAATACATTTAATAAGAATAGGGGACTGCTGCCTATGTCCGGCTTTTTTGAATGGCAAAAAATAGGAAAGAGTAAAATAAAGAAGAAAGTATTTCTGCCTGATAATAATATATTTTTTGTACCGGCTTTATTTATTGAAATGAACGGAACTTTATTTACTTCGCTTGTTACCGTACCGCCGAATGAATTTATAAAACCTATTCATCATAGAATGCCTGCGATAATTCTTAAAAACGACAAAGAAAAATTACTCAATGCGGATATTGATGAAGCTATAAATATGTGTGAACCGTATAAGGGGGAAATGAATTTAGCGGATGTGAAACTTAAACCAGACCGTTTATTTTAATAATCTCTTAAATACAAGGTTAATAAAATATTTTGTAATTAACTTCTATGAATAGATTAATGCAGCACTTTATTTATTCTTTGGATTTCCGTTTTATTCGTGTTATATACTTTTAATGCTGATGTCCATTCATCCGTTCGATTTGAAAAAAACTCGTAAATCATTTTTTCATTTTTTGTTTCTAAACTTCAGCCAGGTAAAAATAATTCCCAGAGTAATGGAAAGACGTAAAGCCGTTTCCCAGTCGAATATTCCGTTGCTATGAACCAACAAGCTGTATAAAAAAGTAACAAGTGAACTGACTGCAAACGTAACGATAAAGACAAATAAAAATTCAATTGTTAATGTACCGATTTTCATTTCACACCCCGTTTATGTTTTTTTGTATAAATATTATTAAAAATAAGACTAAAGTGTATGTCCTAATAAAATTAATATTGCCGATAATGTAAATAGATACGGACATAATTTAAACGGCAAATAATTTATTTTATATCCCGTTAATAATGAAATGCTTGCAAGTACTAATAAAAGAATAGCCGATGACAAATATATAAATACAGAACCGCTCCCGGCAAAATCAATAATCGTAATACCGGCTGTAATCACCCCGATAAATATTAAAGTAATGCCTTCAACTATCCATTCCATCGTTATGATATGCTTGTTATCTATACTAATTTCACCGAAGCCTTTTACAATTGCCTTTGTCGGGAAAAGATGAGCAATACCCCAAATCAGAGTTACCGCACTGCCGATGTATATTAGAATCTGATTAATCATATTCTATTCCTCCTTTTTGCAGAGTATGGATCCTTACGAATAAAATTTTAAGCACAATTATTCAAATTTGGTTTTTGCTATGCACATTGAATTGCTAATTATATCTTTCCAAACTTAAAAATTATTATTTTTTCCCAGGCATTTTTATTGTCCTGCTGGGAATAAATCACTATGAACTTTTGACAACTTTTTTTCAAGCAGTTCCAGATACGTATCTACATTCGGTTCTGCGTTGGCAATATAAGGACTTACAAAACTTACTTCCGATAGTACTTGTAAACTTTCACCTATAACTCTACTGGATTTTAACAAAACATCGGGAACATTTTCGTTTTTTTCTTTTTTAATGTTTACCCATTTTATAATTTCCGCATTTTGAAGAGTAATATTATTAACCATCATCCTCGTTAATTTTTGGAATGTATCAATAACCACTTTTTCTTTTTGTAAAATTAATTCTTTATGATGGTTTTTAATTATTTGATCTTTGAAGTAATAAATAAGATTGGCGATAATTAAAAACAGAACCAGGCGTATTAAGGAATTCCAAACCAGGTTAATAGTAGAGGAATAAAAATGTCCGCTGATTAAATCCGTAAAAAACCATATTAATGCACTTAGAATTGCTATAGTAAAGCCGGCTTTTCGGCCTATATACCATGAAGAGAATGAAATCGGAACCAAATAAATAATCGAGAAGGAATATTCCATACCTGTGGTATAATCAACCGCACCTAAAAATAAAACCGATAATATATTAATTAGTACCAATACCGCTTTGTTCATATCCTCGATAAATTGATGCAGACTTTTGTTTTTCATTTTATCCGACCATTTTTTATTTAACATTTCAAAACATAACTTAAGAATAATTTGCAGAGTAATAATTTTTGATTTGTATAAACATAGACGCTTCTCAAATTTCTAATCCCCGAACTTTAACTGATATGAAATTAATTGCATTTCCTATCAAAGGCAAGACAATCTATCCGCTGATTTTTCCCCTAATTATTTTCGTATAATCTTCAGTTACTCAATAAAAAAAACAGGGCAGCCCCGCAGGCTGCCCTGGACATTCTATATATAGAGGTTTATGGAAAGGACGATACTTGAAAAAACAATAAAATTGTTTAATCAAAGTCTCCTTTTCCGGGTCACTGATTTGCGGCAATAAACTGACCCCCTAACTAACCAGCCTGGATGGGTAACTTGGTTAGCTCATGCGCAAAGTAATTTATTAAATGTGTAATGTCAATGTTATATTGCATAGGCTTTACTTAATTGTGAGTTATAATAAGGTGAAATGAATATAGTAAATGAAAAACTTTAATATTGATATTTTTTATTTATAGTTTTTATGAAGCGAATAAAATCAGGTTTAATGAAATGAAAATATATAAAGGTCATAACAGCAACAAATAGTAATGTTGATCCAAGTATTATATATATATCGTTTTTCTACTTTTTTGCGAAGCCAGAATAAAAGTGCAATTCCAAGAAAAAATATTGAAATTGTAAGCTGCCGATAAAATATTAGACCCATATAAAGTGAGTTTTTAATATCAAGTGTCTTTTGTGGCAAAGATGCATCTATAATTGCTTTATTTTCGTTAAATGTATCTTGAGAATTGAAGCATACTATGGCATAGTGAAGTAAAGTTTTTGCTATACTATTAATAGTGTTAGAAGCCAATACCACGAAAACGAAAAAATATAATAATAGTTCTTTATATTTTTTAATAAGTGGTTCTAAATCATCAATTTTAAATATGGTTAACAAAAAAAAAGAATGCTGCGAAATATATAATACCAGCAATAGAATTATTAAGAATTCTCAATAAAGAATCCAAATATAATTTTTATAAATGGATAGCATCTATGCAAATTGTCTTCATTTTATCATTTAAGTCCAAAACAGCATTTTCTATTGCCAATCACAAATTAAAAAAAATACTTGACAAGTGAACATTTGCGCACTATATTTGAATAGTAAACAAATGAGCACTAAGATGAAAAATCAATTAACGGAACGGCAGCAAGAGATATTAACTTTTATTAAACAATTCAGGGAAGAAAGCGGTTATCCGCCGACTTTAAGAGAAATCGGGAAGAAGTTTGGTATTTCTTCAACTTTCGGCGTAAAAAGACACCTGGATGCACTTGTTAAAAAAGGTTATCTGAATGTCGAAAGCAATGCAAGCAGGGGAATTTCTCTGCAAAAGGATGCAGACTCCGGGTTAAAAGGTGTTTCTTCTTTTGCTGAAAGGGAATATGATTTTAGCAAAATACCGATTGTTGGTAGAGTTGCTGCAGGCTCACCCGTTCTGGCAATTGAAAATATTGAAGGCAACGTTGTTATCGATCCGAGTTTTATGAAAAAATCTCAAGACAGTTTTGCCTTAAGAATTAAAGGGGATAGTATGATAAATGCAGGAATATTTGAAGGCGATCTGGTTATTGTTCTGCCGACAAAGATAGCTTCAAATGGAGAAATTGTTGTTGCAATGATTAACGATGAAGCAACAGTTAAAACTTATGAAAATAAAAACAATAAAATTAGACTAATACCCGAAAACGAAAAGTACAACCCGATTGAAGTAGAGGATACTTCCGAATTTTCCATAGTAGGCAAAGTAATCGGCGTATTAAGATGGCTAAATTAAAAAACGGAGCTGTTATGAAATCAGAAATTTTTTCGTCTGCAATATATAACCGTAATAAGATTAAGTTTTTATACGGATTAAATGAGATAGTTCTGGATCCTTATTATATATCGAGAGAAATAAGCGGCAGAAAAGTAATTTACGGTAAAATGTATAACTCATGTGAGATAAAGAGATTTGAGTACCAAAAGATATCGAACATAAAAGTTATTGAGAATAAAAAGTTTTCACCGATTATTCCGATAATTTCGAAGGCTGTATAAAGGGTAAGGAGGTAATTATGTTAGACTTAATGAAAAGGACAACTGTAGATCTATTGATTGAGCAATTTTGGAAACACGGATATTTAACTGTAAGCAGAAAGTTCGGAACTTACTTGCCTGAACCTGCAAAGGTAGGAGAGTTCGACGTTGACATTGTAGCAAAACATAATAATAATTATGCAATCGGTATTACGTTAACGAGGGAAGAGCTGAACGATACTAAAATAACAGATAGGTTAAATTACCTGGCCACAAGACAAACAAAATACACAAATAAAAGAGTACTGCTTTTTATAGGTGTTCACAGCAGTTTGTTTAAGAATGCAAAAGCACTAATTGAAATGTTGGAGCAGGAAGCAAGAAAAAATATTAAGCTGTTCCCGATAAACGACAGGCCGGTTATAAGAACTAGAAAATCTAGAGAAAGAGGGAGGGTACTTTTCTCTTAGAAAGCTCGGGAGGCAGTCTGAACGGGGCTGCTTCCCCTAAAATAATTTGCCGCTTATTTTTACCTTTC
>CAZKUR010000130.1:0-8035 GCA_964556005.1 uncultured Ignavibacteriaceae bacterium
GGACTAATAGAAATACCGGTACTGCCGTTGGGTGGTGATAAAAGTGTTGGCGGCTGTGGAATTGCTTGAATAGTTGTAAAGTGCCATACATTAGACCAATCACTTGTACCTCCACCGTTTGTAGCATTGACTCTCCAATAATAAGTGATTCCGTTATTTAAGCCATTTACTTGTTTTGAAGTAGATGTTACTCCAGTTTGATCATAAATTATATTTGTAAAGCCTGAATTGGTAGCGACCTGAAGTTCATATGAATCTGCCCCTGTGGATGCATTCCAGCTAAAGGTCGTTGGGTTAGTTGGTATATTTGTAGCTCCATTTGATGGAGAAATAAGCGTTGGTGGGTTAGGAACAGGTAATTGATAAATAACTTCTAATTTTGGTATTGTACTACTTCCATTTTCCCTAGCATAGAAAATTGCTCCAGTACCATCGGTTTCTGTCCAAACTTGAAAACCATTATTAATATATCCTCCTGAATGCCAGGCTTGTGCAAACTCTGTGACATCATACGCGCTGTAAGAATTTGGTGGACCTAAATTAAAATATTTATATGCTGGTGGAGTAGTTGGAGGAGGCATGTTATTCCAGGTAACTGTAGTTTCACCCCAGGAGGGGAGATCTAACCGGGCAAACCGAAGAGTAATATTGCTTAAGTCATCAAATCTATAAAGGAGAAGATATGCATGCAAAATAGTTGCATTTGGAGGTATCGATGATAAGTTAAAATAAATAAGGCTAATTTCATCAGTTCCGCTATTATGCTCTGCAACAAGATAATTATTATTCTGGTTAGTATTTGGTTGTTGCGACCACGTATAACAATCTTTTGTAGTATTAATGTAAATTGTACTGGTTTGAGCAATTATATTGTACGTAGAAAAGACAAATAAAATTATAATTAAAAATATATTGTACAATTTTTTCATTACAGCTCTCCTTTTAGTTTTACAAAATATTTTTTTAACTTTTTTTCAATTCGATGATTTATATTTATCATTAAATTTTGCCTTTGTTTTTCACAGCGACCGGATTCCTTTATAAGCTTTCGAAAATATTTTCTGAACGAATAAACTTATCAATGCACCATAAATTCCCGGGCCTGCACCATACGCTAAAAATTCATTCACTTCCGTCGATACATTTCGAGGTATAATCTTATAGAATGGAAAAATTATATTGGCAGCCGCCTCAATCACTCCGCATAAAATAGCGACTACAATCCAGAGAACAAATCTTAATAATAACGGAACATTTCTTTTGTCTCTTTCTGCTATAATATCTGACATATCCGCTTCCTTCTAAGATTTATAATGTTTTAGATTTAAACTTGGTTACTTTAAATAAATTGCTAAATAGTACTCGAAGTTTATAAACTTTTGCTGTATAATTTATTTTTTATTAGATAATATTGAATACTCATCATTGAGTATTTTATAGAAAAGAATTGAGTATTTTTATACTCACTTAAACGGTTTGGGGATTGTTCGGGGAAACTTCTTTAATCTCAACCTTCAAAGGTGAGTCTAGCTAAAAGCGAAAGTAAAATGAGATAACACCGATGAACAGAGTTATGCATAGCCGTTGCAATGTAAAAAACTCTAAGTTCCTTTTAATAAATAACATTATAAAAAGCCGCTAAGCAATAACTAAGCTTTCATTCTCAATTTCTTTTATAAAATCATCCCCCGATAAGTAATAGCTGGTTGGATACGGATGAACCTCGATGATAGGGAATTTAATATTTGCTTTCGCAAACATCCTGATATTATCAAAAATATTATCCGTAAACTGATCTGATATAACAAGTAAATCAATATCCGAAGATTCGTGAATATCACCCTTGGCAAAAGAACCAAAAAGAAGAACTTTATAAAAGTTTAACCCGTTAAGTCTGCATTCATTTACAAAAGAACGAGCGATATTTATTGCAGTTTCTTTGCTAACCATTTCCTCATCTCATTGGTTTTATTAATTATTTCCTTTGTAAAATTCTCATCGCACAGCGAACGGATTTTAGTTATATATTCAGGGTACCTGCCTTCCAATTGAAACCGGTTCAATGTAAGCAGAAATTCACTTTGCTGATCGGTTAATTTAACGGGGGTTTGGGAAAGGATAAAAATTAAATTATGAGTTTTGGGCTGAATGTTCTTTTCATTATTCTTTACCCATACTGCTTTGCAATACTTCTCAATAACCGGATGTGCAAAAAATAAAGCTTGCAAATATTTTCTTCCGTTTAATAATGTGTTAACTGCTTCCCAGTCATCATTCGCCTGCTCTAACCAGTAATTGATATGCTCTTCTTTTGTTTTCATTTATCTTAATGTCAAGAATTTATAGAATGCAAAATTATTTTCTGAAGAAATAATTTTAACTTTTTTTTGTAAAGCTATAGTTTTGTAATATCAACTGCAAATAAAGTCGTTTAATTTTAACACTCGTCAATCAGCATTTTTCAAAAAACAATGAGTATTTTTATACTCAATAAGATTGATAGGAGAAGTTTTTTAGCCTAAATTTTTAATCGGCAATTTTCATGTTGATTAATTTTCAGAACTAAGCTTTTCTAATTCTAATTCTTCCCGGCTCAACAATAGCTAATTTTCCGGGCAGCTCTGAAATCAGCTTTTCATTTTTTAAGAACTCTTCAATCAAGTTCAGAATATACGCGGCTGTAGAATTTTTAGGTATGTTCAGAACTACTAATCCGGCATATTGTGCCGGTGAATAATTTCGTATATCTGAAAAATCATAATCGCCGGTTACTATACATAAAGCTTTCTTTTGAGCATAATAGGCAATTTGAAAATCTTTAGCGCCTCTTAGCTCAGTATCACGAACATCGATTGCTTCATGCCCGTAACGCTGCAATAGACCGGAAACAGTACGCGGCAGATCTTCATCGATTAAGAAGCGCATAGGAATCTTTATTTTTGAGGCAGTGGATGATACTCTTCCTCCTCAATTAATTGACTGGCAAACATTAAAGCAGCTCTAATGTCATCCCCGGATACCCCGTACTCTTGTATGATTTCTTCCGTTGTCATACCGCCGGCAAGTCCGCCTATAATGCGCACAACCGGAACTCTTGTTCCTTTAATTACAGGTTTGCCATGCTGAATTTCAGGATCAATAACTATTCGGTCATTCATACTATTACCATTCTTTTTGAATTTTTTATATACGTTCGTTTAAAAATAATTAAAATTTTTTGCAATGAAAACTAATTGCCGTTAAATCATCGGAAGTTATTTATAAATGCCAGTAATTCACCGGTAGATTTTATACCTATCTTTACTAATATTTTCCGCCTGTGAGTATCTACCGTATGCCTGCTTATAAATAGCGTACCGGAAATTTCCAAGCTGGATTTTCCGTCAAGAAGTAATTTTATAATTTCTATTTCCCGTTCAGTGAGCATGTACTTGGTTTTTAATTTTTCCGGGATTATTATTTCCATTTTTTCATTTTTTAATTCAATAAATCTTTCTATTGCTGCATTAAGGTCGTCAATGTCTACCGGCTTCAGCAGGAAATCAAATGCAGCGCTTCGAATAGCTTTTATTGCATATTGGTCGAAGCCCGTAACAAATATAAAAGTCGGAAAAACATTTTTCTCTCTTATTTCATGTACAACATCAAATCCGTTTTTGCCGGGCATTTCAACATCTAAAAACACTATATCGGGAGTTAATCGTACAACTTCTTTAATTCCTGTTTCAGGATTGTTTTCTTTAGTTAGTATAATGATTCCTGAAATTTTACTAACAAGGTTTTCCATCCTGTCACAAGAATCTTTTTCATCGTCGATTATGATGCAGGTTATGTTTTTCATGTTTACTACTAATTAAATTGAATATTGAAAGTTGAACATTGAACATTGAATATTATGCATTGGAATTTACAATATTCAATTTTCAACGTTCAATGTTTTTTACGCCGTTTTAATAGTATATTTTTATTTGTTCTTTTTAGCTGTAGAAATACCTTTTGCAATAATTGCAATCAATTCTTCAGTTTCTTTAAAAATACCAGTCAACTTACTTACAGGTTTAATCATCTCTTTTCTGCGAATAATTTTTAAGGCTGTCCGGCATTCTTTTAACTCTTTGAGAACAACTCCCATCTTATGAATAAAATCATTCTTTGATTCAGCAGCCTGTGCTTCTCCATAATTAAAGGTTGGTGAATGACACGATTTTATTAATTGACCGGCAATATAATTACCGGCTCTTGCATTTGGAAGTGCTTCGACGACATCGATCATTCTGCAAGTGAATTCAACCAGACGATCTTCGAGGTCGAATTTTCTCTTCTCCATGTTTTCCTCTTATTCTAATTAATTATTGAAAATTGAACATTGGGAATTGATCATTGAACAACTAAATTCTCAATATTCAATTCTCAATTCTCATTTGAAATGTCAACAGGAACATTAATCGTTACTTCTGTTCCTAACGGATTTTCATTTTCAGCAACCAAATCTTTCACGGCATAAGTTATTCTTACTTTCATAATATTATAATATAAATCCAAAATTTGATCGAGTATTTGCATCCCTTTACCGGTATTATTTATTTCAATATCTTTTGCTTTTTTTCTCCCGATTCCATTATCACTAATAGTTATTAAGTAATCTTTCGAATTAGATGCAATAGAGATAATTAATTTTCCGTTCCCTTCCAAATGCCTTAATCCATGTTTAATTGCATTTTCAACAAAAGCATGAATCAGCATTTTAGGAATTTTAATATTCTTGTTTACATTTTCCTCTTCATTTATTTCATAACAAAATTTATTTCCCGTCCTGAACTTTTCCAGGTCTAAATAATTTTTTACATAATCCAGCTCTTCTTCCAAAGTAGCAACAATTTTATCCGAATTTAAAATGGTTAACCGCAATAGCTTGCTGTATTTACCGAAAACATAATCGGCTTTTTCCCGGTCCTGTTTATAAAATAATGATCCGATCGAATTGATTATGCTAAGCGTAAAATGCGGATCTATTTGGTTCTTTATCGATTTAAGCTGAAGCTCGGCAATTTTTCTTTCCGATTTAAACTTTAATTCCGCTCTATGTTTTTGTGATTTTTCAATTAAAATTATTAGTAAAAGCACTATAAAATAAATACCTAAATAAAACGGGTACTTTAAATAATATAAATAGTTAAAGCCGTACTGCAGCGTTAATATTTCTTTATCGGAAGTCAAAACCAATTCACGTGGTTTACTGCCGTTTAATTTAATTGAGCATGTCTTAATGTAATTTGCTCCGTTCCAATTCACTTCTACATAATTTGAAAAATCGTTTCTTGCTATAATTAATTTATTAAAGTCTTTATTCGTAAAGATTAACTCATCCTGCTTATCACCGTCAATATCTTCACTGTAAAATTGCGAGCTGTATAATGAAGGAAAATTTGTTCTTCTTTCAACATTTAAAGAAGAATTAATTTTATCAACTTCACCAATCGTTTTAACAATGTAAAAATAATTTGATTGCTCGTTATTTGAGATCAGGGAAGCATCGTTCCATTCCGGTGCAAATTTGAATTTATTTTCCCTAATTATTTCTAAATTAGAATCTAATAAAGCGAGTGTACTTGAATAATTTTTTAACCCGACATAAAGATTTAAATAAACTAAATATTTTTCACCCTTTACATTAAGTGAAATTATATGCGATCTTGAAGGATAAAAACCTATTTTAAAAGGTTTATATTTAAATGATAAATCACTGTTAAAATCCATTAGCCAGGCAAACCTATCCGAATACGGATCCTTAAAATTACTATTCCCCCATGCGTTGCTGGCTGAGATCAAATTCAGTTCATTACCGGATGTGTCTGCTATCATTGAAGCAGCAATTGAGGCGTAGCTTTCACACGACATGGTAATTGAATCTGTAACCGGATCGTATTTAAAAACTTTTCTTGGTTGTTTTGAATAGCTTGCTTTGGTTGAAAAGTATAATTCTTTTATTCCGTCATTATTTGAATCGAAGATGATATTCGGGTATATAGCACGTTCTAAATTTTTTTAACAGGTATAAAATTAACTACGAATTTATTTTTAGTTATGAATTTATTTTCAAAAGGATTTAAACAATTTAAATAAATTTTATTATCCTTGAAAAGAAAAAAGTAAACAACCCTTAAGCTGTCATTTCCGATTGTTGCTGTTATCGGCTTTGGAGTAAGAATAAATTCGCCGTTAAAATTCCACTGGTCTAAAGTTTTACCGTTTTTAGAAATTATTAAGCCAAAAAAATTATCTTTTAATTTCATGAAAATTATTTTTTCGCTGATTCCGTCACCATCTAAATCAGCATAATAGTACGTATAACCAGGTAACGTATTATTACGTTCAATTGTTTCAATCTTGTATTTGTTAAAAATCGGCGGGAGAGTAATAATTATAATGAAAGCAATAATACTGCTTAAAAAAGGGATTTGTAATTAAATGGAAAAAGAAACTTCCGTATTTCCCATAAAATTTTTCGTCTTTAAATTTCAGCAATGTATAACTGTAATTTATGGAGATATAACAAACTTAAAGTACAATAAATTAAATGATTATAGCGAATATTACAAGAAATATTTTATGTCAAATTCAAAATATTAAAATTAAATAATCAATTAAAAATTCATTTAATCTTAACAATGTATAATTAAGAATTCACAATTCTATTATTTTGCCACGCTGTGCCGGGAAGTGGTGACTATGTCAGTGGCTGCGCTATACTCTGCATTTATTTAATGAAGAATACAAAACATTTGGATTTTAAATGATGAATATCCGCGAAGTAATTTTTTGAGATAAATTAACCTACCGGGCCGACAATTCTTTCTTTGCTGTGGTCATTTTTAAGATAAATACACTAACCCAAGTTCTTTAGCAACACCGGATAATTTTTTATCATAGGTGAACAACGCATAGCCGGATAATTTTGATGAGGACAATAAATGAATATCTACAAATCCTATTCCCCTGCCGTTTAATTTATTCTTTTTAATGAACAATAAATATTCTTCAATCGTCACCTTTTTTGATTTGTGTAAATTGTTCAGAAGGTTGATAATTTCATCATAATTTTTAAAACTACCGCAGGCTAATTCTCCTATAATAAATTCATGTATTGCTGCTTTTCCTTCCATTAGAAGCGACCCTAATTTTGCATCTCCTTTTCTGAAATGATTTATCCAGACGGAAGTATCGATAAGTACCATTATGTGCTTCTACGCCTTTTGATATTTTCCGCACTTTTTTCGGTTGCGCCTAATTTAGCAAGTCTTCTGCTGCTTTCAAGTGAAATCAAAGCTTCAAGTCCACGTCTGACAAGATTTGTTTTTTCTTTTATCCCTGTTAATAATGAAGCCTTTTTCAATATTTCGTCATTAATATTTATTGTAGTTCTCATTTTATACCACATCAAATTAGATGCATAAATATGCACAATTATCTGCACATAATCAAAAATCTATTATGAATAAATATTTAAATTGCCTGCTTCACCTACCGCTTCCTCGATACCACCAGTAATCCCAACACACCTAAATCGCAGAAAAGCAATGGTGCAAATACCGGTGCAAAAGCTAAAATCCTCTCAAGACTAATCTGCCCTGTACCTGCTAGATCGCCGGAAAGGTGAAAACCGAAACCTAATATCCCGACTGCAATTGCTGCAACAAACCTTCGAGAATTAAATAAATTTGATAAAAAATTAAAATTTTAATACATATTTTAAAAATTTTTATCTGATTAATCATCATCCGTACAAAAAATATTCTTTTCATTATTTTTAATAAATAGATTAAATAGGATTAATATTTTTATTATCTTATCTTAAGATACTTTCGAAAGCTTGCAAGTATAAATTCTTATTATTACGGAGAAGGCAATTCAAATCTTGTTGAATTGATTATTTTTTAATTGAATGTGATCATTGAACAATTTTTTATTTCGAGATTTTATTTATGCCTGTTTTAAGCAAATCAAAAAAACTAAAGAAAGAATTAAGGCTGATTGA
>CAZKUR010000131.1:0-7971 GCA_964556005.1 uncultured Ignavibacteriaceae bacterium
ATCTTATAATTTTTGTCCTTTTTAAAATCTTAAAGAAACTTTAAACTTTTGGCTTCAAAAAGCTTCACCAATACCGAAATGGACTTCCATTGTGCTGAATGCCCTTCTTTGAAAGATAAATTCTTTATTAAACGGATCATAAAACTTAAACCCGAAGTCCAGCCTAAACGGTGCAATAGAAGTGTAATATCTAAAACCGAAACCTACGGCAACTGCAACTTTATCGTACCGGAATTGTTTATATCCTAAAAATGTATTTCCATAATCGGTAAACAGCGCTACACCGTAATTATTTAAAAACCTGTAACGGTATTCAAACGAACCTTCCAGCAAAAATGTTCCGCCTTTTACGTTTATGCCGTTAACAAAAAGGACTGTGTCTGTACCTGGTGGAATAAGCTGATTCGCCCTCCAGCCTCGAATTGAGTTGCTTCCGCCGGCATAAAATGTTCTGTTTAACGGAATGCCGGCGTAACTTCCTAAATATGATTGAAGCTGACCGACTTTAAACTTAGATGCAAATATTGACGTTTTTTTCGGATTCAATGAAAAATAAGTAGAGTAATTCACCTGGAGTTTATAAAACAACGTTCCGGAATATTTATCCTTTAAAATTTTGGTTACAATATATGGTAATGAGTTAGCCTCTTCAACTAAAAATGATAAGTTATAGCCCCGTGTCGGGAATAAAATATCATCCACAGTGGTGGAACCGAAGTCGGCACCAATTAGGGAAAGAAATTTTACCGATAGGCTGTCGTTGTAAGTACGGTATATTTCGTGGCTCGATTCAACATTGTAGTAAGCACTTAAATAATTTATAAAAGTATAAGTAGGGAGTTCGAAATCAAACGTCAGCTTTGAACCGTATAAAGTATTATTATATTCGCTCTGCTTATTTATTGTTGCATAATTTTCCCATGTCCCGTAAATCGGTTTCCCAAATAAAAACGGCTGTTCGATTTTCAATCTTCCGTCGAAATATCCGAGAAGTGTTGTATCTCTGAAAGAGAATTTCTTAATAAGATTTCCGAAATTAACATGAATAATGTCCTGCAGTCCGAATGAAGAACTAAGTGTAAATTTTCTTGCGTTGCCTAAAAAATTTTTTCTGATATATGTTGCACCGAGGCCGAGATTAAACGCGCTTTGTTCGTTGTTCGCGATTATTTCGGGTGAAAGCTCGTTCATCTGCCCAATTGTCCCTTCCAATTTTAACGGGACTTTACTGTCGGTCGTATCGCTGCTTATTGCTGAAATAAAAACCGAATTGAACAGTGCGGTTCTGAATAGACGTGCCTGGCTTCTTTTAATATTTTCTAAGCTGTAGTAATCTCCTTTTCTGATGCCCGTAATATCTCTAAGCATATCTTCATCGACGTCTTTTGCACCTTCACCTTTAGTATTCACATAAACTGTATCGATCTTATATCTATGACCTGGGGTAAAATACATATCCATATCTGCTTTTTCTTTAACGGTATCCCTTAATACCGTAACGCTGTCGAAGTCGGCAAACATGTATCCTTCATTAGTTAACGTATTTACAACTTTATCTACCTTTTGTTGAACCTCATTCTGTTCAAACCTGTTCGTCGAATCGAATTCAAGCATATAATGAAGATCATAGAAAAGAGGCTTGTGCACAGAATCGATGCCGTTTATGGTGCTATGCCCGTAAGTCGAAGGCTTTCCCTCATTAATCAAATATATTAAATTCACTGAATGGTCCGATGTATCAACCGAATATTTATAGGATACATGCATATCAAAAAATCCGTTTGCATTATAATATCCCTTCAATGCGTTTATATCCAGGGGAATATTCGTGGAATCGAAATAAACCGGTTCGGAGCCGAACGGAGTAAACGAATATAAGAACTGCCAAAACCAGCCCGGGGTTTCCTTTGAATAAATTACCGAACTTAAAACCGAAGAGGAATATTGATTATTACCCTCAAATTGAATTGATTGAAGCTGATACAAATTCTGCTGCTGCGAATATGCTATTGTAAAAAATACAAATGAAAAAAATAATAATTTTCTAAAATTCATAGTTGAATTTATCCGGTAATGCCGAAGTGTCAATACTAATTTTGCAGATTACTACTCCCTGTGTTTTAATTGTCAATGCTTATATCTTTATTGATTAATTTTAATGAAGGATAATCTCTCTTAAAATTATTAACAAAAAAATCCTTAATTTCTTTAACCTCATCGGTATTTTTCGAAATAAATAAAGAAACAGGTTTGGGAGATTCGATTATCAAATGCGCATAATATACCTGGCGTTCATTTAAATTAATAATATCAGAAAATATTTCGCCGCCGCCGCTGCCTAAAAAATAATCCTGTGAATTATAATATATCAATTCATAATCAAATTCAGGAAATTTAATTTTATTTATGAGGCTTTCTTTGAACGATCCTGTCAAAAGGCCTGTATCATAAATTTCAGTAAGATTATTGCCGATTAATTTTAAAAAGTAAAATCTAATCCCCCATTTATGAGCAGATGAGGTTTCCGTTCCTGCAGCTACTTCAACGACAGTGTCCAGGTCGTAACTGCCTTTTTTAGCGAACATTACATTATTTCCGAGTAAAGCTTTGGTTTGATTTAAAACGAAAACGGGATCATTATATTTTGAGACAATTCCAAGATCCTTTTTATTATTTTTTTCCCCGCATGAAATAAGAATTAATGAAAAAAGAAAAATCAAAGCGAATTTAAAAAATTTATTTAATGACAACTTTAGTTCCTTTCTTTACAACAGTATATAACTCATCAATATCTTCATTGCTTACAGCTACCGAACCGTCTGTCCAATTATAAACAAAAGGCAGGTTTTTAAAGAAATAATTATAACGACCAATTCCTTGAATTCCAATATCTCCTCCCAGAACGGTTTTATCATCGGTACAACCGGAATAATAAAATTCGAATTTTAATTTGTCAAACTCATTTTGGGTTATCAACCCTTTACGAAGTGCTTCGGAAGCATCATTAAGATTCGGATAATTCAATCTGAAAAATTTGTGATATTTGCCGCCGGTATCTATTTCACAAATTTTATAAACGCCAACAGGGGTCGACTCGTCGTCCGCTTTTGATTTCGGCTTGCGGATATTTTGCCCAAAATTTGCTTTATAAGTTTTTACCAAAACCGTATCGTCGTACAGCAATAATGAATAAGTCGATCTGTCGATTATTATATTCGCGTTATCAATTTTTTTTATCCCTTTTTCTTTCATTGCGGCAGAAAGAGGAATTTCTCTCAGGTTAAGAATTATCCCGTAAATTATTACGCCTGTAATAAATACCAATATCCCGGCACATACATAAAAAATATTGCGGATTGTATTAGTATTAAAAAAAGAAAATAATTTTTTAAGTAAAACCTTAAAAAATTCCTGAAATTTTATATCCATCGATGAATTTAATGAGACTCCTTATATCTAAAAGAAATTTAATGAAAAATAAACCATAATTAAATAACTCCGAACAGAAAAGGGCTATCATTATAATGCACAAAACGCTGTCCCAAAAAATATAAAAATTAAATTTGGAACAGCGTTAAAAAATTACGGCTTCATGAAGTATTTAAACTTCCATAATTTCGGCCTCTTTATGCATGAGAATATCATCCACAATTTTGGTATGTTCATCGGTTAACTTCTGGACCCTGTCTTCGGCTTTCTTTAAATCATCTTCGGATATTTTCTTTTCTTTTTCCTCTCTTTTGAGATGATCATTTGTATCACGGCGGATGTTTCTAACGGCAATTTTAGAATCTTCTCCAAATTTTTTTACGAGCTTAACAAGCTCTCTTCTTCTTTCTTCATTTAACGGCGGGATAGGAATTTTAAGGTTTGTGCCGTCGCTGACGGGGTTTAAGCCTATGTTTGCCTCGAGTATTGCTTTATCGACCGCAGTAAGAATTGATTTATCCCACGGCGTAAATGACAATGCATGAGCATCCAGCACCGTTAAATTCCCAACCTGATTAATAGGCGTCATATTTCCATAATATTCAACTTTGATGCCGTCAAGCAAAGCTGTAGTAGCTTTACCGGATCTAATTTTTGTAAGTTCTCCTCTTAATGCTTCGAGAGTTTTATCCATTCTCGATTTTGCGTCTTTTATATAATTTTCCATAAAAGCCTCTCAATTTTTTAATGGACAAGCTGTGTTAGTTCCTATCGTGAATTAACGTACCGACATTTTGCCCTGTTACTACTTTTAAGAAATTATCGGGAACATCCATATTGAAAACAACCATGGGTAAATTATTTTCCTGGCACAAGCTGACGGCAGTCAGGTCCATTACTCGCAAATTCTTTGTCATAATGTCGAGGTAGGAAATATTCTCAAATTTTTTTGCATTGGAGTTTTTTTCAGGATCCGAATCAAAAACCCCGTCAACCCTTGTTCCTTTCATAATTACATCTGCTTCAATTTCAACAGCTCTTAAAGAAGCAGCGGTGTCTGTGCTGAAATACGGATGCCCTGTACCGGCACCTAAAATAATCACTCTTCCTTTTTCAAGATGGCGAATTGCTCTTCTCCTTATATACGGTTCTGCAAATTCCTCCATTTTGATTGCGGTTAATAATCTCGTTGGAATTTTTTTATGTTCAATAGCATTTTGCAAAGCTAAAGAATTTATTACGGTTGCAAGCATCCCCATTTGATCCCCCGTAACACGGTCAATTCCCTGATCATCGGCACTTAATCCTCTGTAAATATTTCCGCCGCCAATTACTACTCCGACTTCAACGCCGATATCGTGTGCCTTTTTAATTTCATCCCCGAAAAAATCAAGTACGTTATGATCAATCCCGAAACCTTTTTTCCCCATAAGAGATTCACCGCTTAACTTAAGTAATACTCTTTTATATTTTAATTCACTCATTATTTCTTTCTAAAAATATTTAAAAAATTTTCGTGATCCGTAACAGTATATAATC
The DNA here is from genome assembly GCA_964556005.1 of uncultured Ignavibacteriaceae bacterium. GTDB lineage: Bacteria > Bacteroidota > Ignavibacteria > Ignavibacteriales > Ignavibacteriaceae > CAZKUR01. The sequence continues at coordinate 4,969 of CAZKUR010000131.1, forward strand.
TCAGGAATTGATCCGTTATTTTCATCAAAATAAGAAGTGTATTTCAAAATGAATTAAAAACTAATGATTAATATAAAAAAAGGTCTTAAAACAATTAAGACCTTTTTCCAAATTATTTGTTTTCGTCGCTTAAATGAAAGCGCTTGAAATGCGATATTTTAACATTAGTACCATGTTTTGAATTAAATTCTTTCAGAACATCGCCGACCGATTTGGTATTATCTTTTATGAAAGCTTGTTCAATCAAACAATTTTCCTGGTAGAATTTATTCAATTTGCCTTGAGCAATTTTATCGAGAATCTGTTCGGGCTTTCCTTCTTTTTGGGCCAACGCTTTATAAATTTCAATTTCCTTGTCTATCGTATCTTTTGGAACTTCTTCCCGGTAAGTGCATATAGGCTTCATTGCGGCAACCTGCATTGCAAAATCTTTACCTAATGCGGCAGCTTCATCTTTTTCCGTTGCAGCTTCATTTAAAACGATCAGAACTCCAAGCTTAGCGCCAAGGTGAACATAATCTACAACAATTCCGTTTTCCGCCTTCTCATTAGTAAAACGTGAGACTTCTATCTTCTCTCCAACTTTTCCAAGGACCTCTTCCATACTTTCTTTTAAGCCGAAATTATTTTGAAATAATTCGTCTATGGTTGCAGGTTTTTTATCATATACGCTGTCTAAAACTTGACCGGCAAATTTGCGAAATTCATCACTGTTTGCAACAAAATCGGTTTCGCAATTTACTTCCACCATCGTTCCGGTAGATTTATCATCGGAAACTCTTGTTAAAATCATACCTTCGTTTGCAGATTTTTCGGCTCTTTTTGCTGCAACCGAGGCGCCCTTTTTCCGAAGCAATTCAATAGCTTTTGTCATATCACCGTTTGCTTCGGTAAGCGCTTTTTTGCAGTCCATCATTCCTGCGCCGGTTTTTTTTCTTAATTCATTGACTTGTTGTGCTGTTATCGCCATAATATTTAATTCCCTTTTATTTACTCCGGATTAGTCTGCGTTTCAGTATTAGGCTTTTCCTGATTCTCACCCGCAGATTCGGTTTTAACTTTTGCTTTCAAAGCCTTAGCTGCTTTTTTTTCTGCTCTTTCGGCTTCTTCTTTTTCTTTTTCTTTCTGCTTTTCTTCTTCTTTTTCTTTCTTTATTCTTTCTCTCTCGGCAGCTTCCTCTGCTTTAATTTCTTTAGCTTTAGCCAATCCTTCGATAACTGCATCTGCCATAAATTTCGTAACAAGTTCTATTGTTTTTACAGCATCATCATTAGCCGGAATTACATAGTCAACTTCAGTAGGATCGCAGTTAGTATCAACCATTGCAAATACAGGAATTTTCAATCTTTGAGCTTCCTTAACGGCAATGGATTCTTTTTTAATATCCACAATAAAAATAGCGCCGGGGAGCCTGTTCATCGATTCAACTCCCTCTAAAATTTTTTTCAGCTTATCTTTTTCCCTGCTTAAGAACAATCTTTCTTTTTTTGTTATCTTATCAAAAGTTCCGTCAGTTTCCTGTTTTTCAATATTATTTAACCTCTTCACGCTTTTACGAATGGTCGCAAAATTAGTTAGCATTCCGCCGAGCCATCTTTCATTAACCCAATTCATATCACATCTTTTTGCTTCGGTATAAATAACATTTTTTGCCTGCTTTTTGGTTCCAACAAATAATATTCTTCTACCTTCGGCAACCAAGTTCGAAAGCTGCTCCATTGATTCGGTTAAAAGCTGTTGGGTTTTTTTCAAATCGATAATGTGAATCCCGTTCTTTTCCATGAAAATATACGGTTTCATTTTGGGATTCCATCTGCGGGTCAAATGACCGAAATGCGCACCAGCCTCTATAAGGTTGGTGAGTTCTATCTGAGGCATTTTATTTACTCCTGTTTTTATCTTCTACTTCCTTCATCTTTACCCTTCATCCTTTAATCCAGGACACAGGGGGTAAATCGGAAAGTATGATTGTTATTAAATAGTTTAAGTGCAAAAATAATTTGCGAAAAATAAAATTTGCACTTGAACTTTTTTTATCTCTTAGAAAATTGGAATCTTTTCCTGGCTTTTGGTCTTCCGTATTTTTTACGTTCAACCATTCTTGGGTCTCTCGTAAGGTACCCTGCAGGCTTCAAATTTTTTCTGAATTCCGGGTCAATTTCAATTAGAGCTCTAGCAATTCCTAATCTAACTGCTTGAGCCTGACCGGTAGTGCCGCCTCCATGTACATTCACTAAAACATCGTATTTGCCTTCGTTTTCCGTAACTTTAAACGGGCCTAAAATATCTTCCCTGCTTAATAATTGTGGAAAGTATTTCTCAAACTCAACTCCGTTAACGCTTATCGTACCGTTTCCGTTTCTTAATATTACTCTTGCTACGGAAGTTTTTCTTCTACCAATATAAATTTGATCGGCCATTTTATCTCCGTTATAAACCTAAAGCTTCAGGCTTCTGTGCCGTATGCGGATGATCAGTACCTGAATAAACTTTTAATTTCTTAATTAATTTATTTCCCAAACGATTTTTAGGAAGCATTCCTCTTACTGCCTTTTCAACAACAAACTCAGGCTTAGTCGACATTACTTCATGATAGGATTTCTTTTTTAATCCACCCGGATAACCGCTATGGTGAAAATACTCTTTAAGCTCTTCACGTTTGCCGGTTAATTTAATTTTGTCGGCATTGATGATTATTACAAAGTCACCTGTGTCGGTATTCGGGGTAAAAGTAGGTTTATTCTTGCCTCTAATTATCATAGCAACCTGAGTAGCAAGTCTTCCCAAAACCTGGTCTTTTGCATCAATTAGATACCATTTTTTAATAGCTTCATCAGACTTAATAAATCTTGTCTGTTTTTCCTGTTTCACGTAATATTCCTCCGGTAGCAAAACCAAATAAAATAAAGAAAATAAAAATACGCTTAGAGATAAAGAAAGTCAAGAAATCAGATAACTGAAAAATGCCCAGTGTCAAAAATTTGAGTATTTTGAACACCGGTG
>CAZKUR010000132.1:0-7838 GCA_964556005.1 uncultured Ignavibacteriaceae bacterium
ATTATCATCACCGTTATATATACGATATTGCTGGTGATTTATTTCATTATGAATCCATAGCTCGGATTTTATAATATTATCACTATTTTCAACTGAATTGATGAATAAAATAGAATTATCATTTGGCGACCAGGTAGGATTTAAGACACAATTGAATATTCCTTTTGTATTGGCAATTCCGTTGAACTTATATGTATTAATTAGCTTTAGTTCATTACCGTTTTCATCGAAGTAAAAAATGATAAAGCCCGGATTAATCCTTTGTTCAATTACTAATTTTTTAGAATCATGCGACCAATCAGCTTCTTCTACAAAATCATTTTGGGTTTTTTTCAATGTTAAAATTAAGTTGCCGTCCAAATCATATACACAGTCTGCTTCCGATTCTTTAGGCAGTGTCTTTAACTTTTCAGCATATACTTTTCTGCTAATTTCTCCGGTTCTCATCTTTTCCCTCAATAATCTATGCTCTTTAAACCCTTGTGTAACAAATACCCACTTACCGTCTGGAGATAACTTCGCCATAAGTCCGTCTGTTAAAAATTTGCTAGACTTATTCTGAATGGAATACCTATAAAGTCCGGGTATACTTCCTTTTTTTCTTAATTGATAAACTATATGATTTAGATCTATAATTGAGGCCGCTACAACATCACTACCCGGAACTTCGATGGTATAATATTTATCCTCTTTCCGATCATAAATATTTATAATTGAATTATTATTTTTTTTAGTTGTAAACACAATGAAATTCGGATTTCTTGAAAACTTCACATAATAAATTTCATTATTCTCATTTGAGAAAAGCTTTTTTCTGTTGTTTAAATTATTTAAATCAACAAGGTAGTAATTATAGGTTTTACCTGTCCTTTGAGTTTCTATCATAAAACCGTCACTTGAAATATCATTCACGGTAGTTTTCTTATTATTTTTTTCATTAAATTGAAGCAGAACCTTTTTCTGGTACTGTGCCAAGCCTAAATTTGTAAAAAGGATAAAAGTGGTTAATAATATATATTTCATTTTAAATTGCCTTCAATATTTTATTAAATAAAAATTAATAACTATCTGCTATTTCACTTCAAGTAAATCCTGTCGGATATACTTCGAGATTTTCAATATAAAGCGGATTTAATCCTAAATGGCAGAATCTTAAGTATCCACCGATTATTGTAATTACAGCTAAAATAGAATATTGCTTTTTCATCCATGCCTCATCACCAATAGTTTCAGCGTATCGGTATTTTTTGAATCAACTTAAATAGAAGTATTTAAAAAGTAAATACGCGAAACGCGTATTTTTATGTACACGTTTCCCGTATTTTTTAATTCTGCCGTATTAACTTTTACATAAATAAATTAGGATAATTATTCTGCAAGTAAGTTAATATTGCTGAGGCTAAGCAGGCTTGTGGATTTCAAGTCCAGCTTTTTCAACATGTGTCTTTTGTGAGTTTCTACGGTGCGTGAAGTAATAAAAAGCTTTTCGGCAATTGCACTGTTTTTCATTCCTTCCGCTACAAATTGGAGTATCTCAATCTTCCTTTTTGTTAAGTTACCTTTAATGTTTCCCATTTATGCGGCTCCCTTAAATTCTATAAATAGAAGTTTTTTATTTTATATGAAAATGAACATATTATCCTTAACAATGAAGAGCTATAACCGGAAAAGATAACAAATGAACTTATGCGTTGTTTTAGAAGTATATAAGCAGCTAATAAACTTAAAAATATAGGTGTGCATATAAAAACATTTTTTGCCCCCCCCGCTTAACGAGACTACTGTACCGATACATTTTTGTTTCCCTCCTTATTAAAAACGCTCCCTAATATTATAGTAAAGTTAAAAATAAGATATGAAACTTTTTATAAACTCTGCAAATATTTTTTATAATATCAAGTAAAAAAAATTATTTAACGTGCTAACTCAGTATTATTCTTTCCTGTTAATCCAAAAAATAAGGTCATAAGGTTGGCGGTTGGCGGGGCGATTATTGTTACTAAGGTTGTGACAATAAATAAGGTTTGGAAAATCCTTTCATTAAAAGTAAAAAATATTGAGCTTTTGAATATTTCTTAGTAATTCGGATTTAATGAGATTGGTTAATGTTGCAGTCTTGAGACAAAAGCGCTTGCTTCTGCAGAAGACGTCACAGGTAACCTCCCGATATAAACTTCACCGTGGCTTGTCAATCCGGAAACATACGGATCGTCGGTTGATTCAATTGAAGTTTCGGTAGAAGTAAACGGATTATTGCATGTAACAGAAAAGAATGGTATATAATTCCCGCTTGAATAATCCACATTTGAATTGATTTTACCGAACTGATCGTACGGAGCATTGATGTTTATAGGCGAATCCGAAGATTCATTCATTGCACTGCCAATTAGAAGGACATATTTTAGAGGGTTATTCGAATATACACCCTGTATAATGCCCTGAATTTCGGTTACGGGTAAATTATCTGATATGGTAATAATCTCAGGATGAAATCCCCTTGATGTTTGCAATGACACTAATGTATTGCTCCACGTTCCATTTAAAACATCGGGAATTATGATTAAATAATCGTAGCTTTGCGCTTGTATAATGCTTGTGCTTATAAAAAATGTAATGAGCAGCAGTAATAGTTTTATTGACTTTCCCGAAAATCGGGATTTTGTTTTACTTAATCCGCTATAGCGGGATTTCATTTCATTCAACATTATTTATTACCCTCCTTTTTTATTTCTCCCAGGTAAGCTTCAGGTTTGGGAGTTGTATATAATTTATTTTCCGGACTTTTGGGTAAGTTGGTTTTGTTTGTCTTCCTTTTGTTTACAGTTTCACTATTAATATAAAATAAAACTTTGGGTTCGTAACTGAAGAAATAATGATGCCGGTTCAGGAATGGATTTAATTTTAATTGGCTAATTCCGTCTTGTCCGTATATTTTAATAATACCGTTTTTATCATCTGTAGTCAGATCTCGTTTTATTTGATGATAGGTAAGGCCCTGAAACATAACATTATCGGAACAATCTTCTGGATCGGTTTCATCTCCAAGATAAAGCCAATGACCAAATTCATGCAGAATTAAACTTTGAATATCATACTGTGTATAATTAGGATCGATAGAGAATTGCCAATATTTATTGAAATAGGTCTCAACTTTGACGATTTGATTATTATTATCTACAGATGTGAGAGTTAAAGCAAGTGGGATTTTCCCATTTGGATCGGGGGTGGGATCATTGTAGTATCCTACCTGATAAATACCATTGGGTTCTTGACCTTTATCATAATATACATCATCCCCTTTATTAAACCTAAAAACAGAACCCGCAGCACTCCAACTTGAAGCTGCTGCTTTAATAGCAGTTTTATAATCCTCCTGAGAAGCAAATGCATCACCAAGCAAACCATTTATATGGTATGTAACCGTATTTACAGGCCACTTATATCCAGGATAAATATAACACTGCTGCGCAAATATAGTTGGAAAATTTAAAACTATAAAAAGAATTGACATCCTAATAAGATTTAATATTTTTCTATTCATAATACAATTCCTTTAAAAAGTTATTTTGAATTTGCCTGAAGATTTATTTGTTTAATTGTATTGCTTTCATTACGGTATTAACATCATCCTCAACAACCGATAAGTCAATAAATTTATATTTCGTAATTAATTGGTCATCCTTTAAATCATATTTTGTAAAAATTCGAAATCGTATAGTAGGATCATTTATCAATCGGTCGAAAAGATCAAACATTTCATTGTAATTTGCATATATAATCAACTGGTCAGCGGTTAGGAAAAATAATGCATGTTCGCCAATTCTTAAAGTATCCTCATCTCCTGCTATCATCTTTCCACCCGAAGCAGTTGGCCCTGATTCTATCATAACAGGAATTTGATCTTTGGGTATGTTATAATCATTTCTGAGAAATTCTTCAACTTGAACATAAGCGATTGTATGAAAAGTAGCTCTTTCCTTGAGTGGATATTCTTTTCGGACGACTGTACCGATAATAATGCAATCCGAACTTGCTATTGAAGCTTTTATATTCCTATAATCATATATTATCTCCGGATTTAAAAGATCAACTCCTATTTTCTTAAGGTTTGATATTATGGAATCATTATACCCCATGCTGATTAGAATATTTTTGCGCATTTGCGCGCCTGTTAACTTTGTCTTATTATTTTTGGTTAACGGAGTCCATCCCCTTTGCCTCATTATTTTGTAAACAGGATTTACTTGCGCTTCTACAATTGAAACAGTAAAAAACGTGAGTAGAAAAACAGTTAATAATTTTTTTATAAAGGACATGATTAATTTTCCTTTTTTATTTAAAATAAATATTTCAATTATCTTTCATTTTATTATGTAAATCCTGTCGGAAATATTATTAATGAATCGTAAAAACTATTTAATGAATAAAGATAGGCTAGATTTGAAATTAATAACAAAAGAAAAACTATTAAATAAAATATCTGCATTAAGAACCCCTTTTTACAGAATATTTAGCTTTTTAGCTTAATTTATTTTTGTAAACAACATATGGGAATATTTTCAAAAAGTAAATACGCGAAACGCGTATTTTTATGTATGCGTTTTCCGTGTTTTTAAAATGTGGTGTGTTACCTTTTTACCTAAAAGAATTGTGTGATTTTTTTTGCAGATGTATTATTATTGCAGCAGCGGAGCAAATTAACTGACTGGTGGAATTTAAAATCAGAAGTTATAAGGGTTATTGAAATTTATAGGTGAACCCGCAGGATCATTCATTGCGTTGCCGACTAATAAAACATATTTTTTAGCATAACCGGGATTATTATTATAAAAGTCTGCTATGATATTTCGTATAGCTGTTGTATCGGCACCTTCCGGTATTGTTACACCTTCCGGATGAAAACCTCTTGACGTTTGAAGTAAGCGTAATTGTAAATTCCAGCTACCGTTCAAAGAGTCGGACGTTATAATTAAATAATCATAGTTTTGCGCTTGTATAATGCTTGTGCTTATAAAAAATGTAATGAGCAGAAGTAATGTTTTTATTGACTTTCCCGAAAATCGGGATTTTGTTTCACTTAATCCGCTATAGCGGGATTTCATTTCATTCAACATTATTTATTTTCCTCCTTTTTTATTTCTCCCAGGTAAGCTTCAGGCTTGGGAGTTGTAAATAATTTATTTTCTTTACTTTTGGGTAAGTTGGTTTTGTTTGCCTTCCCTTTATTTACTGCTTCACTATTAATATAAGATAAAACTTTAGGCTGGTAATTGAAGAAATAATGATCTCTATTTAAGAATGGATTGAAAGATAGAGATGTAAAAGGATTTTGACCGTATATATAAATGATTCCATTTTGATCATCTTGGGTTAGGTAACGTTTTATTTGGGCATATTCGAGAAGGTAATACATTACATTATCTAAACACCAAAAATCAGTTTCATCTGCTAAATTCAGCCAATGACCAAATTCATGGACAATAGTACTTTGAATATCAAGCTGTCCTTGGCCCGGATTTGTGGTAAACTGATACCACTGATTATAATATGTTTCAATTTTAGTGAGTGAACCGTTATTAATGACAATATAGCTGTATGCTGCCGGATCAGTCCCACTGCCGACAAACCAGCCTACCTGATAAATACCCGAAGGTTCTTGTCCTCTGTCATAATTTACATTTTCTCCTCTTATAAATTCAAAGGCTGCACCTGCGCTGTTCCAACTACCCGCAGCAGCTACTATTGCAGACTCATATTCTTCTTGAGTGGCGTATGGAGTTTGAAGATCACTATTTATATGGTATGTAACCGAATTTACCGGCCACTTATACCCGTTATAAATAAAACACTGCTGAGCAAATACCTTTGGCATTTTTAATGTTATGACAACTAGTAATATGGACATAAATACAAACAAGCTTTTATTCATGATTAATTCCTCCTAAAAAATTTATTGTTATTTACCATAAGATGTTCCCTATTGTATTGCTTTCATTACGGTACTAATATCATCTTTAACTTCAGACAAATTTTTAACTCCATTTCTTCCAATTATTTTTCCGTTTTCAATATCATATTTTGCTGTAACTTCGAATCTTATAATAGGATCGGTTATCAATTGCTCATATAATTTATGCATATGACTATCATTTGCCATTCTAATTAATCCATTGGCACTTAAAAAAAGTAAAACATGTTCCCCGATTCTTAATGTATCTTCGCCAATTTTAATACCTATTTCTCCGGACACACCGGTTGGCCCGGACTCAATCATCACCAGTACTTGGTTTTTAGAAAGATTGTAATCATTTCTAAGGAACTCTTTTACTTGAATATGTGCTATAGTATGAAAAAAGACAGATTTTTCTAAGGGGTATTCTTTACTTACAACCGTACCTATAACAATACAATCGGAAATTGCTGTTAAAGTTTTTAAATTCCAAGGTCTACGTGTAGTATTTAATTTAAGAAGATCGACACCTATTTTATTAAGATTTGCAACTATAGTGTCATTATAGCCCATACTAATTATAAATTTTTCATTCACTTGGTCCGGGGTTAACTTTGTTTTATCATTAATAGATTGTGGAACCCACCCGTTTTGCCTCATTATTTTATAAACAGCATTTACTTGTGCTTCTACAATTGAAACAGTAAAAAACGTGAGTAGAAAAACAGTTAATAATTTTTTTATAAAGGACATGATTAATTTTCCTTTTTTATTTAAAATAAATATTTCAATTATCTTTCATTTTATTATGTAAATCCTGTCGGAAATATTATTAATGAATCGTAAAAACTATTTAATGAATAAAGATAGGCTAGATTTGAAATTAATAACAAAAGAAAAACTATTAAATAAAATATCTGCATTAAGAACCCCTTTTTACAGAATATTTAGCTTTTTAGCTTAATTTATTTTTGTAAACAACATATGGGAATATTTTCAAAAAGTAAATACGCGAAACGCGTATTTTTATGTATGCGTTTCCCGTATTTTTTAATTCTGCCGTATTAACTTTTACATAAATAAATTAGGATAATTATTCTGCAAGTAAGTTAATATTGCTGAGGCTAAGCAGGTAAGCTGGCTTGTAGATTTCAAGTCTAGTTTTACCAATATATGTCTTTTGTGAGTTTCAACTGTGCGTGAAGTAATAAAAAGCTTTTCTGCAATTGCACTGTTTTTTAATCCTTCTGCTACTAATTGGAGTACTTCTCTCTCCCTTTTCGTTAAGTTACCGTTGTTGTTTCCCTTAAAATGACTCCCGTTAATTATATAAAAGTAGAAATCTTTACAGTTATATTAAAATGAACATTCTTTGCTTAATAATGCAGAACAATAACTAAAAAAGAAAACAAATAGAGCTATTCTTTTTTCTAAGTATATGAGAGAAGTTAAAAAATCTAATAAAATAGAAATGTATAATAATTTTTTTTGAATCTGCCCCCCCGCTTAACAAAACTGCAGTACCAATACATTTTTATTTTCCTCCTTAATGCATAAGGGTTGTTATTTCCATTCCCAAATTTCTGAATTTTTTGATGGACCTTCTTATTATTGTTATTGAGATAAACGGAAATGAAAATCTTTTACTATGCTCTGTAAATATGGGTAATCTGAAAGGAAATTTAAGTTATTTATTACCGCACCGTATTGTTTCCGAACCATATCGAACCCCTTAAAATGTAACTGAAATTTTGTATTTCATTGTAAATAAAAATAAAATTAAAATCATATTAATTTTTCATTAAAAAATGTTAATGTTTTATTAATAAATCTTTTAAATATTACTTCAACCTCCACCTAATAGAGACAATATTTATTTATCCACAGA
>CAZKUR010000133.1:0-7739 GCA_964556005.1 uncultured Ignavibacteriaceae bacterium
GTTTTTACCGTTGCTATCCCGAAAAGTTTATCATCGCCTGCTTTCTCAAAATTTAAAGCTGCATAATTTCTCATTATTCCATCTGAGGTTAAAACCAGATAATAATTGTTGGAGCCATCTTCTGTTTTCCGGGATATAAAATAAACAGAATCTTTTTGGCTGGTATATGTAATTGCATATGAAATATTACTTTTAGGTGAAAAGGATTTTATCTTTTCAAGTGAAGCCGGGACACCTTGAATTAATTTTACTTTAGTGTAGTTATCTTCTGTACCCGTTTGATGATTTTGCTGTGCAAAGTGCAAAGGGGAGAACATAACAATGATTAAAAATATTAGAATAGTTTTAGTGTTTTTAGTTCCAATTGGAATTGGGCTAAACCTTAAGGTTTGAATACTCGACAATGTGGCTGAACTTTTTTCCATTTTTACCTCCAATATTTATACTGCTTCCCGCTTCCAATTGAAATTTAATAAAAAAATTGAAGATTTCCACTCCCATCCTAAAAATTTTCCGTTTATCTAACTTTTCTTTACAAATATCTAATTTTCAGTTAACTTATCACCCAAAGATTAAAAAACTGCACAATTTTAGAGTTTTTAATCGATAATTGAAAACAGTTGATTTTTATATGAGTAGTACACTTTCTGTTCATATTAAAAAGAATGTCAAGCTTCAAATCTTTGTAGTCTTAACAGTCATTCTTTTTTTATATAAAATCCTCAGGGGAGGACAGCAGGGAATTTTTTATTTAATTTTAAATGAACTGCTTGCTCTTACTGCTGCAGTATTTTTATCCCTTTACATGATTGAATTTATCCGCTCAAAGCATATTAGTCCGCTTTCGCATGTTATGAATATCGGGATTGTCAACGCAGTTTTATTTTTCCTGGTAACATTTTCGGATAATATTTTCAAGTCGGTCTTCAGTAACTTTTCGGAAAAAATTCATAACCCGGGAATAATCCTTTCATTTATTTCTCTCATTTATACCGTTATTATTTTATTTGCAATCGGCTATATATTCGCTGCATTCAGGGAAATGTTCTTTATCGGGCAGAAAAGAAACTCAAGCACTTATTTTAATACAATGGTTGTTTTTTTTCTGCTGACCGCTTTTTCAAGCCTTTTTAAGCAATATACGGGACTTAATTTTATTTTTAATGCCTTCCTGATAATTTCCGTTTCACTCATAGTAATGAATTCTATTAGAATTTCCTGGATTGCATTTATTGTAAAAAGAGAAAAAATTATTCTTTTAATTCTTTCTGTTGTCATCTGTGTTTTATTCATCGTTAATTTGGCTTATTATAGCAAGCAATCTCTGCAGTTGAATATGCTGTCAGGATTTTCTTCTGCAGTCGGATCGTTGTTTAAATTAATTTTGATTTACGGGATAGCCTATTTCTCAATTTTATTTTTTACTACTCTGTTTCATATACCTACTGCCGAAGCGTTCGACAGGAAAGCCAGAGAGGTATCATCCCTTCAATATTTTTCTTCGCTGATTACACAAGTTTTGGATTTTAAGGAACTTGCCGATACTATATCGGATATAGCCTTGAAAGTATGTAATGCCAGTGCATCATGGATCGTTTGGAAGGAAGAGGGAAAGCAAAATATTATTATAAATAAAAATATCGGGTTTATCGATTCGCAGAATATCAGCAAGATTATTTTGGATGAAAGTTCAAATACGGAGATAAACGGTACAACAATTATCGAGCTGGGGAAGTACAAGCAGAAAATCGAATTGCAGGAGAATTACCGTAATATGTTAATCGCACCCTTAAAAGCACATAATGAAGTTATGGGCTATTTATTTGCCCTTAAGAAGGATGATTATCTTTTCGATGAAGAAGACAAAAACGCTGTAAATACATTTGCAGAATATGCTTCTGTTGCAGTTGAAAATTCACTTCTGCTGAAAGAATCCATTGAAAAAGAAAGATTGGAAAAAGAGCTTGATCTTGCCCGTGAAATTCAAAGAAAGCTTGTTCCTGCAAAAACACCGGAACTGGATAAGCTGAAAATTTCTTCAACTTTTATTCCCGCTTTCGAAGTCGGAGGAGATTATTACGATTTCTTTATGCTAGATGAAAACAGGTTCGGTTTTATAATTGCAGATGTTTCGGGAAAGGGAATTTCCGCAGCATTCATAATGGCTGAAATGAAAGGAATTATAGAGTCGTTAACAAAATTAATTACGAGTCCGAAAGAGATCTTGGTTACTGCAAACCAAATATTAGAGAAGGTTCTGGATAAGAAAAATTTTATAAGCGCAGCTTACGGATTAATTGATATGAATGCCGAAACGCTTCATATCTCAAGAGCAGGCCATTGCCCGGTTCTTTTAATTAGAAATAATAAAGCCGAGGATATAAGACCTTCCGGCCTCGGTTTAGGTTTGAACTTCACGGATTATTTTTCGGAAAACCTCGAAGAAAGAAAAATTGATCTGATTGAAAACGATATTTTAGTCCTTTATACAGATGGGATAACCGAAGCTAAAAACGAATTGCTGGAAGAATTCGGCGAGGAAAAGCTGCAAAAAATAATTCTTGAAAATAAGGATAAAAATGCAGATGAAATTTCCAATAGTGTGATTAGAGAAATTACAACTTTTTCCAAGAATACCGATCAGCATGATGACATAACTTTAGTTATATTAAAGTGGAAAGAAAAAATAAAATTTGATGGAGAACAAGAATGGCAGAATTTAACACCTCGGTTTCAGAACAAGGTGAAATAAGTAAAGTGTATTTAAAAGGGTACCTGGATGCTCACACTGCTCCGACCCTTGAAAATACACTTCAAAATTTAATTGATAAAAACAAGTACTCAATTGTAGTTAACTTTAACGATCTAGCATATATCAGCAGCGCCGGGTTAGGAGTTTTCATGGCGTTCATTGAAAAAGTCAGGGAAAACCACGGCGATATAAAACTTGCAAATATGAGCGATAAAGTATTTAACATTTTCGATTTATTAGGTTTTCCTCTTCTTTACGATATTTTCAAAACCGAAGAAGAAGCTGTCAATAAATTCAAAGAGACGAAGAACGTTGAAAACAGAGAAAAATAAAATAAAAGAAAGAAAATTGACCGTTAAAAGCAGAACGGATAACCTTTCTAAAATCAGAGAGTTTATAGCCGCCACTGCGAAAGAGGTAGGTTTTTCGAGCGAAGAGATTGAGAATATCATTCTCGCCGTGGATGAAGCATGCACGAATATTATCAAACATGCATACAAATCGGTTACCGATGGTGAAATAGAAATAAAAATTAAATATCATGATAAGAAATTAACTATTGAGATAATCGACTACGGAAATTCTTTTGATCCCGAACAGGTGCCTGAACCGGATCTTCAAAAATATTACAACCTCCACAAAGTTGGCGGACTGGGAATGTATTTAATGAAGGCTTTGATGGATGATGTAGAATATACTTCTGTCCCCGGAAAATACAACCAGGTGCTTTTATCAAAAAACTTAAACTCACCGGATTAAGTTGAAATGAACAGCTCCGAAGATATAAAGTTAAAAAGAAATCTTACCGCTTTAGTCGAGTTCAGCAGGATAATCAACTCAAGCCTTGATCTTGATTTCATTCTCAATAATGTTTTGCTGACATGCATGGGAAAATTTTTTGCTACAAAAGGATTAATTGCTCTTAAAGCCGGTAACAACCATGTCGAATTAAAAGCTACTAAGGGAGTGAATAAAGAAGTATTACAGTTGTTTCCTTCAATCGAAGTTAACGGCGATTTCAGAAAGAATGAAAATATTATCGGATTCATGTTGGAAGCTAATTTAAAAGCTGCCGAAGAAATTAGGTCTTCTAATGAAGTTGTGGGAATTGTACTATTAGGAGAAAAATTAAACAAAGCAAATTATTCCGAAGACGATCTCGAATTTCTTAGAACGATTTTAAACATTTCTGCAACTGCAATTCAAAATTCACTTGCTATCGACGAACTGAAAAAAGTAAACAGGAAACTTGATTCACGTGTTCAAAGGCTTAACTCACTTTTTGAATTGAGCAAGGAATTTGGATTATTTTCAGAAAATGTTAGAGTTGCGAAACTTTTAATATATTCTGTTATCGGTCAGTTTCTTGTATCAAAATATGCGGTAGCAACATTTGAACCCGGAACCGTCGAAATTCTTGAGTCGAAAATACCTGTAGGAAATTTTGAACAATTAATTTCGGATGAAAAATTTAAAGCCATAGATGAGGCCATCGGGAAAGAAAAAATTCAAAAAAATTGTCCCGAACTATATGAATTGGGAATAGAATTAATTGTACCAATGCAGATTCAAGGAAAAACTAAAGGACTGATTTTTCTTTGCAGCAGGATAAACAAATTGGGATTTTCGGAAACCGATATTGAATTTATTTATTCCGTCGGAAGCCTTGCAATAATTTCACTTGAAAACAATAGGCTTTTTAAAGAAGCTCTGGAGAAACAAAAAATTGAAGAAGAGCTTGAGATAGCGAGGGATATTCAAAAAAATCTTCTTCCGAAAAAAATTCCGGATTATTCCAATTTTGAAATTGCCGCGTTCAATTTATCTTCCAAGCAGGTTGGGGGAGATTATTTCGATATCATTTCATTAAGCGAAAAAGATTTTCTCGTTGCAATAGGAGATGTTTCAGGTAAAGGAGTGCCTGCGGCATTGCTTATGGCAAACCTTCAGGCATTTTTAAGAATAACATGCAAGCATGGAATGCGGCTGACTGATGCTACTTCTTTAATAAATGATCTGATTACTGAAAACACTTCGGACGGGAAATTTATTACATTTTTCTGGGCTATTTTTGATAATCAGAATAAAAAAATAAATTATATAAATGCCGGGCATAATCTTCCGCTGCTGATAAGAAAAGGGAATATAAGAAAATTAGACAAAGGTGGAATTATATTCGGCGTGATGAAAACAATTACTCCTTACCAGGAAGAAACAATTCAGCTTGAAGAGGGTGATTCCATCATATTGTTTACTGATGGAATTACTGAAGCTATGAATAAAGCCGGTGAGGAATTTTCAGACGAAAAATTAGAGAAAATTGCCAAAGAAACCTCCAATAAATCCGCACAGGAAATCTTAAAATCGATTAAAAAAGAAGTTCAAAATTTTAGTTCCGGTACAATTCAATCCGATGATATTACTTTGATTGTTATAAAAATTAAATAAAATTGATCGAGTACTTTTAAATAATTCATGCTATACAGAATTAAATTATTTTTTCATTGATTTAGATGAAAAGCTTAAAACAATTTTTATTAAGAAATAGGCAGACACTGATAATAATCTTATCGGCGGTTTTAATATTATCGGCCGTTATCGATATCTATTATGTTTTGGAAGTGAGGGTAGTTTCTAATGACGAATGCTTGTGGGAACCTGTAAAAACTTCTTCCGGAAGCATAGTACTTGAATTCCGATACGTAAAATTAAACGGAGTAACGTGGAATGCCGGTATAAGAGACGGCGATAAATTATTAAAAATCGATGATAAATCATTTGGCGATCAATTTGATGCTCAAAATATTCTTAATAAAATTAAAAGCGGCGATTACGCAAAATATACTGTTCTGAAAAAAGACGGACAGATTTTAAATACAAAAGTTTACATTAAAAAATTAGTAAATATCGGAGATTTAGCGAATTCAATTCTTGCGTTTTTCTGGATAGTAATCGGTTCAATTGTATTTTTAGCCAAACCGGATGGATTAGTTCAAAAATTATTTTATGCTATTGGAGCTGCCGATGTAATACTTATAAGCAGAATTATTTTGCCTATGAATATTACACCTCAAATTGTAAGCACAAATTATTTATTGTATTTCGGTTTTGGATATTTATTTCTATTGTGTCTTTGTTTTGCTCCTTTTTTGGTTATTTATTTTTTCTGGATTTTCCCAAGGCCGTTTAAATTTTTAGAGAGGAAATGGATTAAAATATTATTCATTTTAATCCCCGGGCTTATTTTTGTATTTAGCTTTATTTCTTTGATTTTATATTTCGGTTTAGACAATACTAATTTTTCATTTATTAGGCTGCTTCTTAACGGTTTAATGTATTTACTGCCGGCTGCCAATATTGTTGCCTATATATCGCTGATAATTAATTATAGAAGAATAAAATCAAAAGAAGAGCGCAAACCGATTTTTATTATTCTAATTGCATTTTCGGTAGGAATCGCAGCGTCTATTTATACTGCGACTATCGCCCCTGCTATTACCGACCTTATCTACAACAGCCCTGAATACTATACGCCGATTATTCTTGTTGTCTTAGTACCGTTATCATTCGCGTATTCAATATTTCGATACCAGTTGCTTGATGTAAGCGTTGTAATAAAAAATACAATTACTTACGGCGCTGCAATGGTTTCGATTGCCGGAATATATTTCTTTGTTATTTATTTAATTGGTCAAACCGTAAGTGAAGCAATTGGGACTGAGTATCAAGGATTAATTGCCGGTGCGGTTTTTATTGTATTTGCAATGGTGTTCCAATCAACTAAAGATAGATTCCAGGATTTTATAACCGCTAAATTTTACCCTGAGCAGTTTGCTTATCAAAAAGTATTATTAAAGTTCAGCAATGAAGTTTCCAATATGGTTGGGCTTGAAAACATCATGGATGCAATGAAACAAACTTTCGTTGAAGCATTAAGAATCGATAAGTTCGGGATATTGCTTAGAGAAAAAAATAGCGATTTATTTTTATTGGAAAGAAATTTTGGAATTAAAGAGGATACTTTAGTCTTAAAAAGCGGCAGCCTGGAAAAATTTATTCAAAGTCAGGCGGAGTTATCGAAAAAGCCTGTTATCGAAAGAGATAATTTTATAAATTTTTTCCCCGGTGAATCAGAAAAATTATTTGAAGAAAACATCTATACTATTTTACCGATGGTTATAAAATCAAAAGCTGTCGGTTTGCTATTATTCGGTTTGAAGCATTCGGGTTCGCAGTTTGCCGGGAAAGACATTGAGCTTCTTCATGCAGCGGCAAACCAGGCTGCAATCTCGATTGAAAATGCGCGTCTTTATCAATCAGAAGCTGAGAAGCAAAAAATTGAAAGAGACCTGGATCTCGCGAGAAAAATTCAGCAAAGTTTACTTCCACAATCTATCCCGGATATTCCGGGTCTTGATATTTACGGCGAAATGATTCCCGCAATGCAGGTTGGAGGAGACTATTTCGATTTTATCCGTGTCTCCGATAAAAAATTATTTGTAGTTGTCGGCGATGTTTCAGGTAAAGGATTAGCTGCATCTCTTTATATGACGAAACTGCAAACAATGATTCAGCTTGCCTCTACTATTGAAAAGACTCCAAAAGATATTTTAGTGGAAATAAACAAGAAATTTTACGAATCGATTGAACGCAATTGGTTTGTTACAATGACGGTAGCGCTATTTGATATGGAAAATAAAACCGTTCAATTCTGCAGAGCAGGACACATGCCGGTTTTAACAAAGACAAATAATCATATGGAATGTTACCGCACAAAAGGTTTGGGTGTTGGGATGGAGAAGGGTATTATCTTCGAAAAAACATTAGTCCAGCAAACTCTTTCATTATCGTCCGGACAAATCTTCGCTTTCTTCTCCGACGGAATAACCGAAGCAATGAATGAAAAACTCGATTTATTCGGTGAAGAAAAGCTGATAGATATTTTAATGAGTAACTCAAAAAAGCAAAGCACGGAATTAATGAAAGA
>CAZKUR010000134.1:0-7551 GCA_964556005.1 uncultured Ignavibacteriaceae bacterium
TATTCCCATGGTTGTCATTACCGGCCTGTTTATTGAAACTTTTGCAAGAAACATATTTTAATTCCTTTTATTTCAAATTTCTTTTATCAATTTTACTTTTGTACCGTTATCTAAAAGAGATGACCCCTGAACAATAAGTCTGTCGCCAGGTTTAAGTCCGCTTTTAATTTCATAATCCAAACCACTATCGTTCCCGTTTGTTACATATTTTTTTTCAGCCGAACCGTTCTTTTCTACGAACACGTAGGTTCCTTTTTCATCCGTCATCACGAGATTGCGCGGAATTATTAATGCTTTTGGATTTTCATAAATCAAAACTTTTACATCGGCTGTTACACCGCTTTTTAATTTCAATCCCGGATTATCAAACTCAACCTCCGCATAGAAGGCTTGCTTATGTGGGTCGGCAGCCATTGAAACTTCCGTAACTTTTCCATGATATTCTTTTCCAGAATATTCCATGGAAGCATTCATTCCTTTTTTGATATCATTGATTTCCGTTTCAGATGCCCAGAGTTTTGTATGTATTTTATTTAATTGAGAAACTGTGAAAAGATGTGCATCTTTATTTACATTATCTCCTTCGTTAACCTTTAAGTCAACCAAAAATCCTTCAAACGGCGAATCGATAAAAAGCATCTCTTTAAGAGATTCGTAATTCCTCTTTGCTACAAGATACTGAGTTTCGGCTCCATCATAATTAGCCTGCGATGTTTCACCTGCCTTAAGAAGCGCTTTCATTCTATTATAAGTTTTCTCCGAATTATCGTAAGCTTCCTTTGCCTGCAAGAACTGAATTCCCGGATTGTCTTCGGCAAATTCAACTATTACCTGGTCCTTTTTAACATAGTCCCCGGCCTTTGCATTTATTTTTTCTACTTTACCTCCTACCATTGCACCCTTTGTTGCTTCTTTTATACCGGCTAATTTTCCGTAAAAGCTGTAATATTTTTGAAAAGGTTTATAGCTGAGAGTTTCAATTTTTACAGGGACTCCTTCTTCGGCACGAATTTGCTCCATGCTTTTCGCATCAGCCTTTTCCCTGTTGCAGCTTTGAAATGCAATTAGAGAAAAAACTGAAAAGAAGAAAAGAATGATTAATTTATTTATCTCTGTTTTCATTATTAATTTCTCCTAATTTTTATTTTGATTACTTAATATTCTAATTTCATCATGTCGAAATATTTCGAATCAACTTTTCCTAAAATTTCATCAAGACTTGCTTTTGCAATTATATAATCATAAACCGTCTGCAGTTTGTTGATTCTCGCCTGCTTCAATTCTATGTCTGCATTCTGAACTTCAAGCTGGTTCCCGGTTCCTTCCCTGTAGCGAACGACTGCAATATCATAAGCTTTTTCCGCGAGGTTAACATTTCGTTCCTGCGCATCGATAGAACTTCGAACACGGTTCAATTCATATATTTTTGCTTTTACCTGAGAAGAGACAAAATCTTTTAATTGTGAAAGCTGCTCGCCGGTTTGCTTTACTGAAATCTCGGATTGCTGTACTTTATTTTTCGTTCTTTCGCCGTTGAATAAGTTTATTGAAAACGTTAAGCCGACAACAGACGAAGAATAATTTTGAAATTTGAAATTATCGGATGAGCCTGCATAAGAATAATTACCAAATGCATACAGTGTCGGCCAATATTCAGACCTATCAAGGTCGATGAAAGCTTCGTCAACCTGCATTTTCAGGTTTAATGAACTAATACTAAAGTTTGTTCCCATTGCCTTAATAATCGTTTCCGGTATTCCCGGAATTTCCTCTTTAGTGTAAAGGAATTCACCTTCAACATCGATATCTTCTTCCTGGTTTACTCCGATTACTATTTTAAAACTATTTTTAACATCTTTTAAATTATTTTCAATTTGCTGAACAACCGGTTTTATATTTTCAACCCTTACTTCTGCTTGAAGTGCATCATAATCCGAGACCAATCCCTGTTCTTTCAAAGCTTTTACATTCTTTAGATTTTCAAGTGCATTGGTGTAGCTTGCATTAGTAATTTCCAAAAGCTGTTTTGTTAACAGTACTCCGTAAAAAGCTTTCTTAACATCAAAAACGGTCGCGGAAATTTTTCTTTTTAATTCTTCCTTTGAAAGGTTTAGATAAATTTTTGAAGCTCCTATACCTCTGAATACTGCCGAATTAAAAAGCGTTTGAGTCAACGTAACAGAAGACTCATAGCTGTTTGTCTGCACGAATGACTGCAACTGTGTTTGCACATCCCTGTATTTTGAATTATCCCTCGGAATTACATTTTCATCAAAAAGGATACTGTAAGTGGCATTCGTAAGCAGCGCTTCAAAATCCGGGAAAGGAGTTTTTGGTTTTTTAAGAAAATGATTAAAGCTTGCAGATAAATCGAGACTTGGAAGGGCATATCCGAAAGCTTCATGAACCGCTTCATTCGATTTCTCAACATCGAATTTTGCAACTTTTATATCCCTGTTATTATCGAGTGCGGAATTTATCGCCTCATCAAGATTGAATACTTTCGTCTGTGAAAATGCAGCCGAAGAAATCATTATGATAATAACGATTCCGTTTATAAAATATTTTTTCAGCATAGTGTTTATTTCCATATTTTTTTCTTATCTATTTTGTGTTCAATTCTTTAAATAATTTATTTTCAGATAAAGTATCTTTAGAAAGATTTATTTTTATCAACTGCTCGCTAATCGTCCATAATCGTTTAGCAAGCGCTTTGTTGTAAGAAAGCAGCGAGGAACAAACGCATTTTTTATCTATGAAATATTTTCCCGATACGTTTGTCACCTCAGGTGAAGATGCAAGATATACTGCCGTAGCAGCTCCCTTTTCAGGACTTCTCAGAAACGGCTTCAAACTTTTATAAAGAATTCTTTTTAAGGGAGATGAATCAGGGTCATTATTAATAATGTTTGTTGCAACAAACCCCGGGTGAAGGCAGTTTACCGTTACCTTTGTATTTATTAATCTTCTAGCTAATTCATAAACAAAAAGAATATCCGCTAATCTTGCCTGGCTAATTGCTTTCGAAGGTGAATATTTTTTTGGATTCCCAAACTCCCTGAAATTAATTATTGCTCTGCGATGATACTCACCGGAAATATTTATAATTCTTCCCTGCTTACTGTTTAATATTAAATCCAAAAGAAGATTTGTTAGTAAAAAACGAGATAAGTAATTAACTGCAAAAGTAGCCTCTATTTCATCCACAGTAATATGCTTTTTGCTGAAGTATGCCCCGGCGTTGTTGATTAAAATATCAATGGTATTAAAAGCAGCTTTAATATCATTTGCCAAATCAAGAATTGATTTTTGCGATGATAAATCCGAAATAAACAAATGGAGTTTTTCACTACCGGTTTTTTCTTTTAATTCGGCTAAGACTCTTTCGCCGCGAGTATGATTCCGGCTGATTAAAATTACATTTGCACCTAATTCTGCAAGGCCTTTAGCGGCTGCTTTACCTATCCCGGAATTAGCCCCTGTTATCAAACAGATTTTATCCCTGCTGAAATACATCACCTTTCCCTAAAATTTTCCGAACTTTAACACTAACTCAGCAGAAGGCCCTGAAATTTCACTGTCTTTGAAATTGTCGAGATTAATACCTGAGACTAAACGGTAGCTTGCTCCAATACCGATTCTAAAAAATGACGTTACATTAAGCATAACTCTTGCAGTTGGTTCCAAAACGAAAAAGCTGCGAGCGTTCGTATCCCAGTCTCCTTCCCAATTAAAAGGATGCCTGTATCCAATTCCGCCGGCACCAATTAGGATAGAAAATGAATAATGAACAAGCTTATCCGAACCGTTTATGTAATGCAGTTCGGCACCGCCGTAGCCAAAATTCAATAGCTGCTGTTCGCCTAACATCATTTTATCAGTCCTAACATTATTAACTAATCCGTAACCGCCACCGCCTATGACAAAAGTATGATTTATAATCCAGCCGCCCTGCCCACCGACCAAAACGCCGAAATGTTTATTTATTGATGTAAACTTTACAACCGGTGCGCCGAAGCCGCCGTTGGAGATCTCCCCGTTCCCCAACAGCGTTTCTTCCTGCGCAAATAAAACCGGGCTTGAAAACAATAACAGTAAAGCCATGTACAAAATCTTCTTCATAATTCTTCTTTTCTTTTTTATTAAAATTCGAGCGGAAAATTATGATGACGGCAGATGTAATTCGTCCTGATTTATAAATCGAAACGAAAAAAATGTTTTTCCCGATAAAGTAGAACTGCTTTGGCGGATGAACGGTAGATTTTGTGGATGAAAAATTTGGAATTTATTAACTGTTTTTAAAGCGAAGGGTATATTTACCTATAAAGAATATTTTTAAATATATAATTGATAAAATTTGTTTAATATTTTCTTGCCAGAATTTAATAAAAAATTTCTTTAGCTTTTATGAAGATATACAATTGTACCCTTTCCAACGTGGGTGACAAAACATATGAAATGTTATCATTTATATAAACTTAATCAAGAAAAACAAGGGAAAGCAATTGATTAGGAAAGACTTGAAAATGATGAAATATATAAATCATGTAAAAATTAACACCGGTTTTTAACTTGAAAATTAAACTTTCACTTTTCTCATCCCCAAAAATCATCCGGCTCTAAATAGTAATATCAGCAATAATGTTCTTTAAGGTTGGTAGTGTTGGAGAATATTTATGTTACTATGGTTAAAACAAATGATAAGGTTCTAAAATCAATGTTTAAGTTTTTATCAAGAAATTAAATACATAACCTTATTTCTTGATTTGACCTTAGTAACTCAGGAATCACAACAGGAATTAACCTTATTACCTTATTTTATCCACATCAATAAAATATGAATTGACCTCAGTACTGAAAAAATCAAAATTATCCTTTAAGTCAACTATTAATCCACACATAAAAACATTTCAAAATCTTTTTAGTGCTATTACTCCAGACAAAAATATGCACCGAATATTTATCAAAACGCATTACTCTTTGCTGCTCAACTTTAATCTTCCTGAGCTGCCTGTTTTTTAAATTGCGTCGGAGTCATCGAAGTATATTTTTTAAAAGCAATATTAAATGCAGACTTTGAATTAAACCCAACTTCTTCTGCAATAGCTAAAATTGTTAGTAACTCACCTTTTTTATCTAATAATAAGTTTTTGGCTTCTTCAATCCGGTAGCCGTTTATAAAATCAAAAAAATTCTGATGGAGCTTTTCATTTATTATCTGGGATAAATGATGCGGCGATACAGACAGCATTTCGGAAAGCTTTTGAAGAGTCAAATCGTTATTTAAAAACGGTTTTTCTGATTCCATTATTTTTAAAAGCTTATTTAAATACTTTTCCGAATTCTCAGTAGTCAAAGAAGATTTTTCATATCTTTTTGGCTTATTGTTCTCGAACTCAGGTGTAATTATAATTGGCTGAGTAAGTCCGAAATAACCAATTGATAAAATCACAATTGAGACAAGCAGCGGTATTATTGTTATATATGCACCGTAAGCATTTACTCCGGAAATAAATAAAATAATAAAGACAATCATTATCCCGAATATCACTAGAAAAGCATTCATTCCGACACTTACCCATCGTAAATTAATTTTATCCAAAGAAGACATCGATAACTTAATTCTAAACTCATATTCATTCAATATTTTTTTGACAAAAAATAAATAAACAAACAAATGAATGATTTGAATAATTAAGATTATAAGATTTTCATCTAATGAACCTGATGTTTGTAAAGAAGCTATTTTTTCAGCAGGGCTTTTTAGATAAAAAGGCAGCCGGTAAAGAATTAAAACTACAAAAGGAATAAAATGCAGAGCATCTTCTTTTCTAAATTGGAATTGCCTTGTCGTCAGTTCTTTTACATAAAAATAAAACAGCGGTCCGAAAAGGAAAATTACGGTTGAAGGCAATCCTATTATAAAGGGAAAATCTTTGTATGAGTCTGTCCTGATAAGAACAAAACCGCATATTGAAAGAGAAAACATTATAATTAATATTCCCAGGAGACGGTTAGCCGTCTTGTTTCCTCTATTCAAAGTAAGCAGTAAAGCGCTTATGAAGAAACCTTGTCCGATTCCAATTAGAATTATTATGGTAATTATGTCCATTTCCCCTATTTGCTTTTGGTTAATTACTCACGAAAATTAGCTAAAATTTGTATTAATATTATCCTAAATTGTGGAAAAAAATCAAATTTAATCTTCATAAAGCGAGTAAATTCTTAAAATTATGCTGATAAATAACAGAAATAGGTAAACTAAATAAATTTCAAAATAAAAATTTAATTTTTCATTATAATGAGAGAACTAAATTATGAAAACCTAAAAGGCTGTTCTCCTTTAATAGTTATCACAATTTTAAGGAAATTTTAAGAATTCTCTTAGGAAGGTTTAAGAATTATGCATTTAAGTTTGCCTGAAAAAAAGGAGAATCTAAAATGTTTGATACATCATTATTACATCCAATGATTGTTCATTTCCCGATAGCTTTATTAATCGTCGGACTTTTATTCGACACAATTGGACTTTTTTCAAAAAAAGAATTTTATTCCAAAGTTGCTTTTTATTTATTAATACTCGGGACGCTGGGAGTTATTGCGGCATATTTTAGCGGGAACGCCGCCGGTGAAGGAATTTCAGAGGAAGGCTCTCTTAAGCAGGCAATAGAAATGCACGAAGATGCAGCTTTGTTAGCTTTATGGTTAATGGTTGCGGCTTCGGCAGGTAGAGTTGTAATGATGCTTTTGAAAAAATACACCGGTGTATTTAAGTATTTTGCATTCGGATTATTCTTAATAGGAGTTCTTGCCATTGCACGAACCGGGTATTACGGCGGAGAATTAGTCTTTAAACATGCAGCGGGAGTTCAGTTGAACCTTGGTCTTAATTTTAATTCACTAAACTCAAACCAAGATAAAACGGATAGCCAGGTTCAAAAAAGTAAATACTCCGACGAAGATTAAAAAATTAAATAAGGGATTAAATGAGAGCACTAATTGTTGAAGACGAACCCGGAATTTCAAATTTTATTCGAGACGGACTTACCGAAGAAGGCTTTGCAGTAGATATTGCACCCGACGGGAAAACAGGTTTACATTTAGCATTAACAAATAATTATGATATTATCCTGCTCGACTGGATGATTCCCGGCATAAGCGGAATTGAAGTCTGCAGGCAACTCAGAAAAGAAAATAAATCCGTACCGATAATTTTTTTAACTGCGAAGGATACGGTTCAGGATATTATATTCGGGCTGGAAGCAGGTGCAAACGATTACATTAAAAAGCCGTTTGATTTTAGCGAATTGCTTACAAGAGTAAGAGTTCAGCTTAGAACTAAAGAAGGCGAATTGACAAAATTAAAATTAATGGATATTGAAATGGACCTCGACACTCACCAGGTCCTAAAGGGAAAAGAAAATATTCAGCTTTCACAAAAAGAATTTTCTTTGCTTGAATTTTTAATTAGGAATAAAGGAAAGGTTTGCACACGGACAAAAATAATCGAACATGTGTGGGATTTGCACTTCGATTCGGATACAAGCGTAA
>CAZKUR010000135.1:0-7482 GCA_964556005.1 uncultured Ignavibacteriaceae bacterium
AAGTGTTCAGAAAGCAGTTGCTGCGAGGATGAAAGCTGTGGTTGTCAGATAATCCGGACCGTACCACTCAGGGAAGCTCAGACAGCCTATCTGAGCGGTTGCCGTCATCGCCGCTATAATCATCGCGAGTATACCCCCTGCCGTTGCTGATCGCGTTCCTCAGGGTTTCCTGAGAATTACCCGGCCAGCTATGTCTGAGGATCGGAGCCCGGGAGGAGCGAGGATTCCGCCGGGTATCGGCCGCGTTGGCGCAAGGAAAGTAGGGCTACCAGTGATCGTCGGCGGGCGCCGTACCTTGGAGCTTGTGCCGGTATCAGTGCTGTTGCTGAAAGAACTATGATTCACGCGTTTCCTTCGCCGACGAATCACCGTGAACCCGGACGTCTTCGAGACGCGACAGCGACAGGCGGGAATTTGTATTCCCGCGCAGTTCGAACTATAATGGAATTTGTAACCGCACTTCGCATCAGCCTCACTCGTCGGTTCCCCACCGATTCAGGCTTCTACACACCAACCGAGGAGGAGGAACGATGAAAGTACGCAGGACCTTCGAACCCTCATCGCCCATGCCGCAGGATCACAGCGGTACGAAAACCAGGAAGAAGACTGTCTTGGCCCGACGATTTGTCATCAAGACAGGGTATTCTCCCTTTATCCTGCTGTTCGCTGTCGCGGATGCCCTATGCTGCTGCAAGAGCGAGTTGCATGACGAAACCGTGTTGACGAGTATCGGCCTTCAAGGGAAGAAAGTGCAGGCTCTGACCATCGATCCCAATCATCCGTCGATCCTGTACGCGGGTACGCAAGTGTATGGTGTCTACAAGAGCGTCGATACGGGAGCCACCTGGAGCCAATACACCTCCGGCATGAGCGACAGCAATGTCGTCTCCCTCGTCGTCGATCCCAACGTCACGACGATCCTCTACGCCGGCACAACCAGCGGCGTGTTCAAGACGTTCAACAAAGGCGATAACTGGAGCTCTGCAGGCTCTGGCCTTCCGGGGGATGAAGTACAGGCCCTCGTAATCAATCCGAGCAACTCACAGCAACTCTACGCCGGGATGTATTCGACGGGAGTGTACAAGAGCACAAACGGAGGCACCGTGTGGACGGCGGCCAACGCCGGTTTGGATAATCTTAGGATCGGCACGCTTTGCATCGACCCTGTTCTCACCTCTACTCTGTACACCGGTACCGACCAGCAGGCTCCGATCGACGGGACGGTGTACAAGAGCACCGACAGCGGCGCGAGCTGGACAGAGAAGCCATCGATTACCGGCCCTACCATCCTTACCATTGCGTTGGATCCGAACGATCACAACACGGTGTTCGTGGGGAGCTTCGGAGGTGGTGCAACCCTGAGCTACGATGGCGGCGCCACATGGGTAGCCGGCGCGAAGGACGTAACGCTGAACGTCTACGATTTCGCCATCGATCCAGTCTCCTCGATAGTCTACGCTGACACATCGAATGGAGTGATGAAGCTTACAGTGGATAAGTTCTCCTGGAACTGACCGACGACCGTCAGCTATCGGCGAGACAACTGAAGCCCACAAGGACGGGTGCCGAATCGTCATATCCCTCAAGACAGCTGGTAGAGCATGAGTGCCTTTCCTTAGTATCGGTAAAAGCCGTGCGGGTTCCCTCTGAAGAGAACGTCGACGTACATGCTGGCGGCGTAGACGGGCTGCAATTCCACGTAGGCGATTCGGAAGCTTCCCAGCAGTGCAACCGAGACCATTCGCCTTAGACGCCGCGGCATGAAGTCGTATCCGAGTGAGCCCACCACACCAAGGCCTGTCCCTATGCCTGCTGAGTGATAAGACAACGCGGAGAGGCGACCGCCCAAATCAACGAAGAGCCCAATCGAGAAGGGATAGTAGCGAAGAATGAGATCGCCGCTCGCAAGGGAGGCGATGACCGTCTCGCTATCTTCGACATATGCCTCCAGCTGATTGTACCTCAGGATCATGTAGAGCGAATCCGCTAGGGTTACCCCAAAGCCAACCTGAAGCGCCATATGAACGTAGGAGCTGAAAAGCGGATCCACACTCAACTGGCTGTTGACGGTCGGGCCGAATGGAGGGAACGAACGGAACCACGGACCCAACCCGAGCTCGAACAAGAGATCACGAGGGGGAGCTGCGGGCTCCTGGGCAAAGCCGAGCCGTGGGAGCATGAGAATGTTGAAGAACAATACCAAGACCACCGCTGACTTTTTCACGACAGCCTCTTACGTCATTGTATCACGACGGCGATTCATCTGGTCGCGTCAGTTCTGGTTCATTCCGAGATTGTAGCCGAGTAGACCGTCGCTACTGCTTAGAGTTCACGAGCTTGGCGGCTATTGGCTCCCCGTACTGACGTTTTCAATCTCCGCTTGATGATTCCGGTCGAATTCGATCTTCTTACGGCCCGTGTTCTCTACGATAAACAACCCGTTCCCAGGATCGCACCTGTCGAATCATATCGTTTGACAGGGAGCAGGACCCGTTGTATACTGTTGACAGTCGTCTGACGACCAATGACTATGGAACGCTCAGTGCACAAAATCCAAGCGAAACAACCCCTCTACAAAGCAGTTCAGGACGAGCTTCTCGCTCTGATCGTCGATTGGGATCGCACCAAACCGATTCCGAGTGAGACTCGTCTTTCCGAAGAGCTCGGAGTCAGCCGGTCTACGGTGCGTGAAGCCCTTCAGCGCCTCGAGCGCGCGGAAATGGTCTACAAGAAGCACGGAGTGGGGACCTTCGTCGGCCGTCAAGCCAATCTGGTTGCAACCGCTCTCAATGATATCCGCGGCGTTCAGAACATCATTCGATCATCGGGGAAGAGCTTCTCGTTAAAACGGCATGAGGTCGAAGCCCTGTCGCTTCCGGAGCGAGTCGCATCGGTGTTCGGCGAAAAGAAGGGAATACAAAGCTTCAAGATAGCTCACGTCTATTTAGCGGACGGAATTCCTACACTTCGAGGGACGAGCTACATAGCCCCTGCTCTAGTGACTGATGGCATAGAGAAAAATCGTGCCGTCTTTCTCTCGCTCGGGGACAAGGGGATGAGCCTCTTCGATATCCTCGAGCAGAGGTTCGCGTCAAAGGTGGCCTATGCAGTAACGCGAATCGAGGCCCGCAACGCCGGCGCGTCCGTCGCGCGGGATCTGGGCGTCGACTCCAAGAAGGCCGTGGTTCAGCTCAACCAGATACATTACGACGCCGAACACAGGCCACTGATCTATTCCGAGGACATCATAGATACGGATGTGGTCGAGCTGATTGTTCTACGACGTTCCATCTTCTGACAAGGAGGCACCATGGAAGAGTGGATGGCACTGATCGACTACTCGAAACCGACTGGAACCGAAGAGAAAGAGCAGTACCACATACGTTGCAGGAAGGGCGACATCGGCAGTGTCGTGCTTGTCCCTGGCGACCAGGAGCGGGTAACGAGAGTAGCGGAGCATCTGAGCGACGCAGGGAAAGTCGCAGAGAATCGCGGAATGATCACCTACACCGGAACCTACAATGGGGTTTCGGTTTCGGTAACATCGACCGGAATGGGTGGGCCGTCGGCCGCGATTGCCTATGAGGAACTGATCAACGTCGGAGCGAAAGTGCTCGTCAGGGTCGGGAGCGTCGCCGCTCTTCAACCCGACATAGAGCCTGGTGACCTGAGCCTGCCCTTCGGATGCATCCGTGACGACGGCGCAAGCGACTACTATGTACCGCCGAACTACCCTGCTGTTCCGGACCCGCTACTCTACGCCGCCCTCGTTCGCCGCGCACAGCAAAGCGGCGTTCGGTTCTGGCAGGGGATCAATTGGACGCACTCTGCCTTCTATGCTCGGTCGAAGGGATACTTCCTGCAGTGGGCAGGCAAACGAGTCGTAACGCTTGAGATGGAGGCGGCGACCCTCATGACGATTGCCACCCTCCGTGGGGTGGCCGCCGCATTCATCGGAACCGTCTTTGAAAACCGTATCCGTCAGGCAACGCGGGAAGAGATGGACCTTTCCGTGCCCTCCCACACCCTGCCGGCTGTGGGGGCGGGAGTCGAAGCCTCGATACGGATAGCGCTCGATGCGAGCACTGATTATTACAAGACAATCCACACAAAAGAGGAGGTACGGTTGTGAAAAGAAACGCTCTCTATTTAACGCTCATTCTCCCTGCGGCTGTGTTTGTCATGACAAGCACGGCGCTGTATGCGAGCGGCGAGCCGGAGTCATCGAATAGTGCGCCGGCGGTGGTCAGGCTCGTCAGTGAAAGAGGAAGCCACACTGAGGCGTGGAAGTCCTTGATGGCTGCCTTTCAGGAAAAGAGCGGAATCAAGCTCGAGCTGACGCAGTATCCCTATGCGAATTACTTCAATCAGCTCATGCTCTCCTTCACGAGTGGTAAGAGCGAGTTTGACGTCCCCTACATCTCGTTGCTTTGGTACCCGGCTCTCGCGAAAGCCGGTTACATCCAGCCGGTCAACGAGCTCGTCGATCAGGAACCGGGACTGAAGTCGGATATGCCCGGGCTCTCCACCGCGGTCATGGACGGCAAGTACTACATGGTCCCCTACATGAACGAGGTCGGCGGAGTGGTCTACCGAGCCGATCTCTTCAATGATCCGAAAGAGAAGCAGGCGTTTCGCGCCAAGTACGGGTACGACCTCGCTCCGCCCACGAATCTCAAGAGCTATCGCGACATCGCCGAGTTCTTCTATCGTCCCCCGAATCTGTACGGCGTCACGCTGATGGGACGAAAGAGCATCTTCCTTGCGACTCACTTCACGAATCGCCTGTGGGCCGAGGGTGGAACGGTGCTCGACGCTTCGATGCACCCGGCCTTCAACAGCGCAGTGGGCGTTGAAGCGGTGAATGAAGTGAAGGACATGTTCCGCTTCGCAAGTCCTGCATCGCGCACCTACGATTTTCAGGAGGCTCTCAATGAGTTCTCGCAGGGCAAGAGCGCTATGGTCGAAGTGTGGACAACCTCCATGTTCTATTTCAACGACGAGAAGAGTTCGAAAGTGGCCGGAAATGCCGCATTCGTAGGATTCCCGCGGCCAGCCGGTCAAGAAAATGCCATGCGACCTCGACTCTTCATCTCCTGGGGATTCTCGGTTTCAGCGAAGGCCCAGAACAAGACGGCGGCGCTGGACTGGATCAAGTATGCGACCGAAGACAACAACTTCGCGAGTGCGGCGCCGATCGGCACTATTCCGACGCGACTCTCCGCCCTCAAGAATCCCAAGCTCATCGCCGAGCTCCCCTGGATTCCGGCCTTCCGGGAGGCCCTCGCGACCTGTGTCCCGACACCGATCGCTCCGCTAATTCCCGAAGGTCCCACGATCATCGGTCAGTACATCGCAACTGCGGTCTCTCAGGTCATTACCGGCAGCGCTTCGGCCGAAGAGGCCCTGAACGGGGCAGCCGCTGAGACGGACCGCTTGCTCAAGGAGCACGGCTACTACTAATAGATAGAGGCGGGAGGCTGCAAAAGTGGCCAGGCTGGTCGATAGAAACAAGCTCTCTTTTCTCCTGCCTGGCCTTCTCTTTCTCTGCGCGGTCTATGCTGCTCCCATGGTCTATTCGATCGGCGTGACCCTTGTTCGATGGATCATGATCCGCCCGGACTTGGGAATTCGATTCGTCGGTCTGCACAACTACTCGGTGGTTCTTCGAGCGGTCTACACCTGGCTGAGCGTCGGAAGGACGCTTGTCTTCGTGGTAGGGGCGGTGGGTCTCGAGCTGGTTCTCGGCGTCGCAATTGCCCTTTTTCTGAACCGGAACTTCTTCGGAGCGCGCTTTCTTCAATCAATCATGCTCATCCCGTTCATGATGGCACCAATTGTTGTTGGCTTCGCTTGGCGCTTCCTCGTGAACAATGAGACAGGACCTCTTCCCAACCTGCTGTCGAGCGTCGGTCTCGGTGCCATCGTGAACCCGCCGCTCTTGGCGAATCCGAGGCTCGCCCTTCCCGTTCTCGCCGTAGTCGACGTTTGGCAGTTCACCCCGTTTGTCATGCTGGTCGTCCTTGCCGGTCTCAAGGCACTTCCGACTGAGCCGTTCGAAGCCGCCCGTGCGGACGGGGCAACTCGATACCAGACCTTCTTTCGCGTCACTCTTCCGCTCCTGAAGCCGGCGATACTTGTTGCGGTGGTCATTCGAACACTGACCGCGCTTCGGTTATTCGATACGGTATTCATAATGACCGGCGGCGGCCCTGGCAATTCTACCGAGGTCCTCTCGTTCTACGTCTACCGTCTGGCCTTCGAGACGTACGACATGGGCAAAGCCGGTACGGTCGGTATCATCGCCCTCCTCATCGCAATGTTGTTGACGCTCCTGTACATTCGCACGATAGGAGTCGAGAAGCAGTGAAACACCGTTCAGTGCCCGCGATAATCGGCACCGTGCTCGTCTCCCTCGCTCTTCTGGCATGGGTCTTCTACCCCCTTGGGTGGGTCCTGGTCTCGAGCATCAAACCTCCCTCAGAAGTCTTCTCGGGCGCCTGGTTCGGATTCAGGCCCACTCTCGAAAACTACGCTCAGATCTTGAGAGGCGGAGAGTTTCTCAAATCCTTTATCAACAGTCTCATTGTGACCTGTTGCTCCATTGTCCTCGCCCTTGCCGTGGGAACGCCTGCTGCCTACGGTCTCTCGCGATTTCGCTATCGCTTGGGCACCGCCACGATGATCTTCGTGCTTATGGCCAGGATGACACCCCCTGTGGTCCTCGCAGTTCCCTTCTTCCTGATCGCGCGGTGGTTGGGGGTGTCGAACACCTATCTCGCCCTCGTTGTCATGGGGACATTTCTTGCCGTCCCCTTTGTGATTTGGATGATGCGCGGTTTCATCGCAGAGATCCCCGCTGAAATTGAGGAATCGGCCATCGTCGAGGGCTGTTCGAGGGGCGAAGCGGCGCTTAGAATCGTTCTCCCGCTTGTGGCTCCCGGATTGGCGGCAACCGCAGTCCTGTGCGCCCTGCTGGTTTGGAACGAGTTCCTTTTCGTGCTTATCCTGAGCGGCCCGCAAACGCGGACCCTTCCCGTGTTAGTTAACTCATACGTATCCGAACGCTCGATTCCCTGGGGAGCGATGAGCGCTGCCGGAGTGGTGACTGTCGCACCCCTCATCCTTTTCGGCCTCCTGTCACAGAAACACCTGGTCCGCGGTCTGACCATGGGCAGCATAAAATAGTCTCTCACAATTCGCAGAGCTCTGATCGGCAGGAAGGAACTGTAGACCGGGTAGTTGCGGCTCAACAGTCAGGGGGAATCATCAGGAGATCTCCAGAGAGCCCGAAGAACGAGCTCACAAGAGCGAGAGCGACGAGCCCCCCGGAGACGTCGGAGGCGCACGTAGTGATTCCGGGCACGACACCGACCGTCGCGAAGGCGTTTGCGCCGGCGGCGTCGGATCTCCTCGCTCGCTGGTATCTTCTCCGCGCCCCGATTCCCGAGGCGCTTTGCCGGAAAATGAGTGATACCTTCT
>CAZKUR010000136.1:0-7145 GCA_964556005.1 uncultured Ignavibacteriaceae bacterium
AGCCTTAGATGAGGCTATATGTTATGGCTGGATTGACGGACAATTAAAAAAATGTGATGATAAATCCTGGCTTCAAAAATTTACTCCGCGTCGCACAAAAGGTATCTGGTCAAAAAGAAATGCAGATAAAGCTCTTGAATTAATCAGGCTAAAAAGAATGAAACCGGCTGGACAAAAACAGGTTGACTTAGCTAGAAATGATGGAAGGTGGGAGAAAGCTTATGACTCGCCAGTGAATATGAAAATTCCCGACGATTTCCTTAAAGAATTATCTAAGAACAAAAAAGCTTTTGATTTTTATAAAACCCTTAACAGAGCAAATCTTTATTCAATTGCATGGAGGCTGCAAACCGCTAAAAAGGTGGAGACAAGAAGTAAAAGAATAATTAAAATTGTTGAAATGCTTTCAAGGGAAGAAAAATTTCATTAAAATAATATTTTACTGAATATTTACTTTATACTATTCATCAATAAAATTGCCCCCGATTTTTACCTAATCACACCAATATTATTTTCTCAGACAATGGGTTGATTGAGATAAATTCTTTGCATAATTTCTTCTTAAAATTTATTCAATCCAAAATTTAAAATATCATATGAAACACGTATCAATCCTTGTTTTAAAGGAAGCTAAATTAAATAGTATAGAAGAGCCTTATCAGGCATTTAATGAAACTAATAACATTTTAGCTTCTAATGAAAAAGCTCCATTATTCGAAGTTCATTTAGTCGGATTGTCAAAAGAAGTACGCTTGAATAATGGTTTATATACTGTTAAACCCCAACTTGTTTTAAATGAAATTCCCAAAACCGATCTGATCATAATTCCTGCAGTTCAGGGTAATTTGAAGAAAGCTTTGAAATTAAATGCAGAGTTTATTCCCTGGATTATAAAACAATACAATGACGGAGCGGAAGTTGCAAGTCTATGCGTAGGTGCATTTTTACTTGCCGCGACTGGTTTATTAAAAGGAAAACAATGCTCTACTCATTGGAGAGCAGCAAATGATTTTCGAACAAACTTTCCTGATGTGAATTTAGTTATTGATAAAATAATTACTGATGAACATGGTATTTATTCAAGCGGTGGAGCTTTTTCTTCGGCAAATCTTATTTTATACCTGATTGAAAAATATGCCGGAAGAAAAGTTGCAGTTCATTGTGCAAAGATGTTCCAGATAGATATTGAACGCGGAAGCCAATCCCCTTTTATAATGTTTAAAGGTCAAAAAGAACATGACGATGAATCCGTCAAAAAAGCTCAGGAATATATTGAGAATAATTTTCAGAATAAAATTACTGTTGATCAATTAGCATCAATGCTTGCTTTAAGCAGAAGGAATCTTGAGCGCAGATTTAAGAAAGCTACGGCAAATACTATTGTAGAATATATTAAACGGGTTAAAATTGAGGCCGCAAAATTAAGTCTAGAATCTTCTCTTGAAAATGTCAAAGAAGTAATGTACAAGGTAGGATATGCCGATCCAAAAGCATTCCGTGTAACTTTTAAACGTATTACAGGTTTATCTCCTGCTCAGTACCGCAATAGATATAACCGAAATATTCTTGTTTCATAAGAATTAGATGTATATCGATAGCAAAATATGAATTGTTATACTATTCTTAATTCGTAAAAATCAAGGTGCATCAAATTAATTATATAAAAGCGAATACCCTCTTTTTATTAATGGATTAAAATAAAACGGATATGATAAATTTCCCTTTGCTAATTTATATTTTGATAATTTGAAACATTTTGATTTAATAATATTTTTAAATAACCGTCTATTCATTCTCTCTTCTAAAGGCAGATTCAATAAATCATTAAGTAAATAAAGCTGGACAAAAGTCATATAGGCAGTTATATAATTATCAATTCGTCCCTATTCTGGTGCATAATAATTTACTAATCTTGTTTTTATTGAAAACAAATCAAGCCAATAGCCTAAACCAAATTCTTCTAACAGCGGAAGAATTTTAAATAGTTTTTCAATCTGTTCAATACTTCCTATTTTCATTAATGAGTTATATTCCTCAGTAAATATTTCAGCTCTATGATTTGTTAAATAATTATAGACTTTTTCAAAATTCTGATTTTCAATATCATTTTTGCCAAGATGATAAAGACGGTTTAAATATTCTCTTCTTCATATTTCGCCAAAGCCGCCGTCAACTTTAACTTCATCTTGCGGAAATAATTTATAGTGCATTAACTTTAGCGAATTAAAACCGGACTCTGTCATGTATGTCGTTCCAATATAATCAGACATTTCACGAATTATATTATTCTTTTCGTTAACAGCATGTGTAAATAATTTATACCTAATATTAAATTCGGTTAATATTTTTTCTTCAATAATACTATCCATTCTATCTTCTGTTCGAAAAATATAACCTCCCCAGTTTTTGTATTTTGAATTTAAAAGCAACGATAGTAGAACCCTGGAATCCATTTCACCGGATAAACTGAGTGATAACATTAGATTATTTTCCCTATAGGGCCTCTACTTTAATCGCTAATAACTCCTGAATATCTTTTTCGCTGTCTTTCCTTTCAATACTCTCTTTACTCTGAATATGGATACTTTCAACGGTACACTTATTATCAAATTTATGTCGTCTATTTGGATGTGTAACTCTCTTTTCTCATATCCCCACTATTCTATCAGCATTTCTATATCATCTTGCAATTGTTCCTTTAACATTCTCCCGTGTATTTTATAACTATATTTGGGCGTTCATAATATGTAATTATCAAATCTAAATATTACATGGTTTAGTTTCTTAAATTCACACATAACTTAAAATTAGTAATTTTCAGGCATTACCCAATGTACATTATCACCTTTGAAGAATGTGGATTTCTGGGTTACATTAGAACCGCTTGAAATATTTGCAGAATTGATAGAACGTCACCGGAACGGAATAGCAGCCTCTAATAAACCAGAGTATAAAGTACCACTTGGAATTGTTAAAGGATTAAATAATAAAATCAGTGTGATACGACGCCGGGCTTTTGGAATAATCGATGAAGAATATCTACGATTGAAATTATTAACATCTAAGTTAGCTAAGTTATGACAAAATATTATGCTTTTACCCACTCAATCGGGAGAAGCCCCTATATTTTTAAATTAATTTACAATAGGAGAAATCCATTTCTTTTTAACACTAAAGACCAGGTAATA
Source organism: uncultured Ignavibacteriaceae bacterium (assembly GCA_964556005.1). Classification (GTDB taxonomy): domain Bacteria; phylum Bacteroidota; class Ignavibacteria; order Ignavibacteriales; family Ignavibacteriaceae; genus CAZKUR01. Next base: position 3,189 of record CAZKUR010000136.1, read on the forward strand.
ATTGACAAATTCTCTTGCTATTAAATAATTATCATCGGGCGAAAAATATAACTCTCCGCCTATTTCACTATCCGGAGGAAATTTCTGAATAAAGTTGCCGCTACTTAAATCCCAAACACCAAAACCATCATTAAAAGAACTAACCGCTATATCTTTAGATTCACTTATTGCAATATCATTACTCCTCCAGAAATTGGGAATCGTTAGGATAATTGAACCCAAGCTCACATCCCATGCAAAGAGTTCATTATTTATGACAGAATATAATTTTGTACCAGCTTTATTAAATTTTAACGGGTAAGCGTTGACAGAAGACGAAATTTCCCTTAATAATGATCCCGTATTATAATTCCACAATTTAACATTTGTCATGCGGTCACTAGTTGCAATAATAGTTTCATTCGAATTTATGGCCATGTAGGTAATATAATTTGATGTAGCAAGCTTGGTTTCATATTGCCAGGTTTGAATATTATAAAATCTTAAAGCGCCGGCACGTTCAACAATTAAATAATTACCATCGTAACTAAATTTCATTACATTAGGATAAAAAACATTATTTATTCTTTTTACAACTCCACCGCTGTTTATATCCCAAACGGTTATATATTCATTATTACCAGCAGCTGCTACCAATTTATTATCGGGACTAATGGTGATTTTCTGTAATATTTGAGAAGTTGAATCAGCACTGTATAAAGTTTGTAAACGTTGGCCTGTAAAAGTATTATAAATATAAACAGCTAAATTGTCTGAAGTATAACCTCCAAACGCCGTGATTGAAGCATCATCGCTAACTGTCATCCATGATATGGTTGAAGCAACCTGAAACTTATTTACCTGGTTCAATTGAGATGAATAAAGCGCAGTTAATTCCGGCGAATAATCCGATTGATTAAAATGGGAATATGCAGCTACACGATAGAAGTAATTAATAGCAGTATCTAAATTGATATCCGTATATGTATGACTGCTTGCTGTTACTCTCCCGATTTCATGAAAGCCTGTCCCGCCATCGTTTCTTTCGATTAAATAACCAAGATTATACTTGTTATCACTATCCCAACTAAGCGCTAATGAATGATCATTATTTCCCTCCAGACTAAGATCGTAAGGTGCCGGGAATTTGAAATCTACATATGGGAAATAAGCAGCATCCCCTGATAAGTATCCCATTTTTGCATATAATAAAAAATTATAATAGTGACCCGATATAAATGTATCTACTACTACAGCTTCCGTTGTATTAGCCGGAACTTCTTTCAAAATTACATTCCCATTTGAAGACTGCTTTGCAATTACGTACCCTGTTTCAAAGTCATTATTATCTGTCCAGCTAAAGGTAGCTGCAGTATCTGAAATATAGTTGATATTAAGATTAATAGGTTTGTTTAATTCAACTACTGCTTTTGCAATATTTGTATATCCGCTGTAGCCATCCTTTGATTGGGCTCTAACTCTGAAATAATAATTTGTATCCAAGTTAAAAGAATTAATAAAGCTATAAGTTGTAATATTGGAATCAACTTCGGCAATTTTGAAAAAATTTGAATCGTTGATTGCTTCCTCAATTTGAAACCCTGTTTCAAAATTGCTGTTGTCTATCCAGTTTAATTTAATTAATGTATCGGCTTTAATAAATGCCTGTAAATTACTCGGTCTGAACCTGTAAACATTAACAATAACAAATTTGGAATCAATCGAATCACCGTTTGTATTATAGGCTACCGCTTGTAAAATATGCTGACTACCGTCAGTATAATACGTAGTATTCCATAAATATTCATAGGGAGGTTTATTAAATATTGCCCGTATTGAATGATCGATATATAACTCAACTCTAATTATATTGCCTATGTTAGTTGAGATTATTATTGTTGTACTATCAGGTACGTTTGAATTCATTTTGGGATTTGTTATTTCCATAAATGGTTTTGAATTGGTGTAATCGACAGGTTCATTTTCAGTACAACCTGTGAAGTAAATAATCCCCATCAGCATAAGATTTAATATTATTAGCTTCATATACCCTCATTAGAAGTTTTGCATAATAACAATTTAATAAATGTAACATTTATATTTATTAAGTAAAAACCAAAAAATCTTATTTTCGAAAAATTTTATTCTTATTCTCAATTAGTCTCGAATAATGATAGTTGATATTTTCCCGGACATTTAATAAAAAAATAATATTAGTGGTATTTAATAGTTGATTTTTCTTAAATTACTCATCTAAATTCAAAAATAAATTCATACTTTCACTCAGAAAGGGGAAAAACAATGAAACAGATTCTCACTGTTCTATTTACCTTATTTTGCCTTCACCAGGGGTTCGCTCAAACAAATCCTCTCGTTCAAGATATTATCAATAAAGTAAATATTGATTCATTAACACAGAATGTAAATGAGCTTTCCGGTGAAGTGCCTGTTATAATAAACGGACAAACAATTACTATCACAACAAGGTACTACAGTTCTTCAACAAACGATAAAGCCGCTGATTATGTAAAACAAAAATTTGAAAGCTATGGTCTCCAGGCTTACAACCAAACTTTTAGTTGGGGAAGAAATGTTTACGCAGTACAAACCGGTACTACACATCCGGATCAATATTATATAATTTGTGCACACTACGATGATATGCCTTCCAGCGGATTAGCTCCCGGTGCAGATGATAACGGCAGCGGAACAGTTGCAGTAGTCGAAGCTGCACGTGTGCTTAAAGATTACACTTTTGACTATTCAATAATTTATGCAGTATGGGATGCGGAAGAAATGGGATTAATTGGAAGTGACTATTATGCTCAGCAGGCTTATTCAAGCGGTATGAATATACAAGGCGTACTCAATATGGATATGATTGCCTGGGACGGCAACGGCGATAATAAAGCGGAAATACACACAAAGAATATCGCCAATTCAATTGCGTTAAAGGATTCAATGCTTGCTATTAATACCGGGTATAATGTAGGTATAACAACTTCTGTAATAAACCCAGGGTTAACCGCCAGTGATCATGCATCTTTCTGGAATTATAATTACAGTGCGATACTGTTGATAGAAAACTACTATGGAGATTTTAATCCTTATTATCATACCTCAAATGACTTAATTGACCATTATAATTTTCCATATTTCGAAAAATGTTCAAAACTTACGATTGGAACTTTAGCATTGCTTGCCAAAGTTGAAGATGTTACGCCTGTCGAGTTAACAAATTTTATTGCGGTATCCAACGGAGCAAACGTTAAACTTAATTGGGAAACTGCCTCTGAAAAAAATAACCAAGGGTTTGAAATTGAAAGACAATTAAGCAGCAAGCAGTCTTCAGCCGGCAATTGGAAAAAGATTGGATTTGTAAGTGGACATGGGACTACTACTGAAAAAAATGATTACAGCTATTCAGATAAAAATTTAAGCAACGGAGCTTATACTTACAGATTGAAACAAATCGATTACGACGGTTCATTTGAATATTCTAAACAAGTTGAAGTTCAAGTAAATACTATAACCACATTTGCATTAGATCAGAACTACCCTAACCCATTCAATCCTACGACGAATATAAAATTCAGGATTGCGAACCCAGGATTTGTTTCACTGAAAGTTTATGATGTTTTAGGCAATGAAATTTCAACCTTAGTAAATAAACAAAAAGATGCCGGAAGTTATCAAGTAAAATTTGACGCAGGCAATATTCCGAGCGGGGTTTATCTCTACCAGCTAAAAACAAACTCAGAGGTAATTTCTAAAAAGATGATGATATTAAAATAAGTTTAGATTATACGCGTAATTCCCCCGTTTAGCTCCTAAGTTGGTAGGTTTAAACCGGGGAATTTTTATTTTAAGCGTTCCTTGTAACTCTTAGAATTTCATTTAAATTAACCAAACATAGGTGTACAAGTTAAATTCTAAAAGATTTTTAAAGTTATCATTAGAAAATTTTCAATGATCGAA
>CAZKUR010000137.1:0-7063 GCA_964556005.1 uncultured Ignavibacteriaceae bacterium
TTGAAGGGAAAAGTTATGCTTCCATTTGAAGAATTAGAAGAAAAGCTTCGTCAGAGGAAGAGTAAAATACCCATCTACAATGGTTTTATTCAGGGGAGTATTTCCTTTTTTCAAGACAAAATTTATTTTTTGGTCACTACAAATGATAACACATATGTTATAAAAATTGTCGAGGACGAAAATTATTTTGATCTGAAAAATGATAAACCGGTAAAAAGAAAATTACGCGATCATGAAAAGAATATAAAAAAATTATTAAAAAAGTTAAGGATTGATGCAAATATTCTTAAAAAAGCATTTTCTCTTGAATTGGAAATAGACCATGATGTTTCCCGCTTTAATATGTCGAACAAAATTGTCGATTTTATCGCAGAATTGTACAATCTTGATACTGAATTTATAGGCCACTCAACATAATTATAAAATAAATAGTCCATCCCCTTTTTCTGCCTTTTGAACTTTAACTTTGATTCTAAATCAGCCTGATATGATTTGAATATATCCAAGCTTTATCCTTTAAGTATACTTCTACTCTGTACGCACCTTCTCTTTTTTCCGCAAATTCAATTTCTTTTTCTTCAAATGTATTTATAAGTTCCCCATTTCTAATCAATTTGGTTTCAGCGTTATCCGATGGAATATTTATCTTAAATTTTAGTTGACGCCCAGATTCAATGTTGTCCCCCATTTGATATGCCGTTTTTCCTTTTTCTGCACAGAATCTAAAACCTTTTGAACTCCCGTGATAATCATTAGCAAAAAAACAGTTCCCTTTTTCAAGCGCTTTATAAATTATTTGTTTCGATTTATTTACATCATTTTTAAATTGAAGCAGATCTACTTCCGTAAGTATATGGGTTCTTATCGATTTGAATAAAACTTTATAGGGAAAGATTTCGACCTCTACAAATCCCAGCATATTATATTTATGGGCATGTGCATCTACACCTCCGATTCCTACGACTCTTCTTTTTTGATTCAGTTCATCCCAGACTTTTAAAGTTTCTTCATCAGGTGCAATAATGCTTTTAAGCGGATGAAGAAAAAATTGATATTTATTCTGCTCGGTTAGATTTTCCATCCATTCGGACATGTGGTTCCAAATCTCAATCCCTGTAAATTCATCGGTATCCCATTCAGTCCAGGGATACGGGGGATGCTCTTTCATGTGTGATCTTTTTTCGTGTGGATGAGCTATAAATCCTATTCCGCCTTTTTCTTTTACCTTGCGGACATATTCCTTAGCGCTTATCCTGGTTGAAAATGCTTCATCGATTCCAAAAGCCAAATAATGATTTTTATTTTCCTTATCGTTTATTTCGCAGCCGACAAGAAGAAGTGTGTTATCGTACCATCCTTCGAATCCTTCTTTTAATGCACGCATGGTGTTATGGTCGGTAAGCAAAATATAATCCAATTCGGATTCCGATGCATAATTTGCAATTTCATCCACCTTCCCGGATCCATCCGAAAAAATCGAATGCATATGAATTGCGCCTGTGTATTCGAATAGTTCTTTCATAAGTAGTTAAACTTTAGTAGGAAATATAAACAAATTAGGTTTTGAAATCAGAGAAAGGATTTTTACACTTATAATGTATTAAGGTTATTAATTTATTAGATAGACAGCTAAAATAATAATCAAAAAATAGAACACAGACGATACCGACAAACACGGATTTAATCCGCAAAAATCTGCGAAATCCGTGTCATCCGCATTCTAAAATATCTAACATAATTGGTAACGGAATTCAAATTCATTTGATGAATTTTACTATAAAATCTTTTAATTCTTCAATTTTTTGATTTATTTTTTGCTCCAAACATTATTCGATAAATCTATGTCCGGTAATTCCTGATCAGGATCGATTATAACCGAATCAATTTTACTCGAGGAATTATATTTAAACTTCCAATCTTTACTATGCAGCCAGATTTCAACAGGCAGTTTTACTCTTCCGGATTTCCCGTTCGATTCCTTCACTTCAACCGTTACCGGCATAACCATTCGATCATTATTCTGAATCGTAATTAAACATCCTTTGGCCGGATCGTTATCAACATAGGTAACATCTTTAATCGCCTGATCGAGCTTCCAATTTTTTACAAACCATTCTTTCCAGAACCAGTTTAAATTTTCACCTGTTGCGTTGTTCATACATCTGAAAAAATCAAATGGTCCCGGATGTTTAAACGCCCAGTCGTTTATATAATTTCTAAATGCGTAATCGAAGCGATCTTTACCGACAATATAGTTCCTCAACAGTACAAGTCCGAAAGCGGTTTTAAAATATTCCAGCGGATGAACATACTTGCCTGGAATATTATCGGCATATGTCAAAACCGGAGGCAAAGAGTCATTTGTAAAATAAGGAACAATTTCCCTGGCAGGATTGCCTCCATGCGGTGCATATTCGCCGTCCCGTTTGGGAGCATATTCACCATGATTAAAATCTTCATATGATAAAACATCGATAAAAGTGTTGAACCCCTCATCCATCCAGGCATTTTCTCTTTCATCCGAACCGACAATCATCGGAAACCAGTTATGCCCGATTTCATGATTGATAACCATCCACAAAACTTTTCTCTTTGCTTTGTAATGACAAAAGATAATTGCCGGATATTCCATTCCGCCTACCGGCCCGCCGACTGCTACTGCATTGGGATAAGGATATTCATACCAGTGCTTTGAAAAAATCTCAATACTGTTTTTTAAGTATTCGGTTGCTCTTCCCCATGCTGTGTCTCCAATGCTTTCAACAGGATAAACGGAATTTGCAAGGCACAGTTTACCGCTTGGAAGATTTATTTTTGCAGCATCCCAAATAAATGCTTTAGAACTTGCCCATGAAGCATCTCTTGAATTGTTAATCTTAAAGTGCCAGGTACATCTGCCTTCACCAGATGGTCTTGTATCATTTTTGCCGACCTCAGAAGGAGAAATTATATCAACAGTTTTATCGCTCTTCCGTGCTTTGTTCAAATTTTCGATTTCTTTTTTGGTTAAAACTTCAGACGGATTTAATAGTTCACCGGAAGCGGCAACTATTTGATCCCGAGGAACATTTATGCTTAAATCATAATCACCGTAGTCACAATAAAATTCACCGGCTCCTAAAAACGGAAGTGTATTCCAACCTTGCATATCGTCATATACTGCCATACGAGGGTACCATTGCGCAATGTCGTATATTACACCATTTTTAGAATTCATCCACCCGGAACGCCCATAACCCTGCGGTGCAATTTTAAATGAATAGTCAATGAGAATTTCTATTTTGCCGCCTTTGGATTTAAGAGGTATCTTTAGTCTTATCTGCATCCTTGTATCGTTTATTAGGTAATCGACTTTTTGCAATTTACCGTATTCCGAAACGGCAACACTCTTTATTTCAAATCCTCCGTTAAATTCTTTGCTGTCGTTATTATTTGGATTATAAAGTGCTCTTGAACGGGAATCGTTATTAAACCTGTTTTGATCCAGGTACAGCCATAAGTAATTAAGCTCATCCGGGCTGTTATTGGTGTAAGTAATTATTTCGTTCCCGGAAATGCTTGTATCCTTTTCATTTAAACTTGCATCGATTTTATAATCGGCTTTGTTCTGCCAATATCCCGGTCCAGGAGTACCGTTCGCACTTCTGTACACAGAACTTCCATTAGGATCAAACAACGGATCAAAAGTCTTTTGAGGATCATAATTCGATTCATGCTGAGCAATTAAAGGTATGATGTAAAAAAGTACAATAATCCCTGCGAATATTTTTTTGACTGACATTATAATTCACCTGAAAGGTTTTTCCATATGAAAATTAATTTGGAAATAAAAATAATCAAGACCGGCAAAATTTAAAACTTAATTTTTTCGGTTCTCTTTAGAATCACACAGGGGAAGGAATTTTAAAATTTTAACGCTTAAATTATCTTCATGAAAAGATTGAGTAAGGAGTATAGGGAAATTGGGTTTAGGGTATTGGGAAAGAAGGTAAAGGGGTTAAGCAGCTATTATATTCTTTATACCATATGTCTATCCCTAATAACACTAAAACCTTGTGGTCACTCCGAAAAATATTCTATTGTAGGAATTTTGATGTTCAAATTCGCCTTCATAGCTTAATGTTAAATAAAAATAACGCGATACATTTAGAGAAAGATCCGATTCAACAGATTTTTGGCTTACCACAAAATTATCAAATGAAAATTTATAATTAATATTTCTTAACCCGAGAGAAACATTAACAAAGCTGTTAAACAGATCTTTCGATAAATAAATTCCTGCAATATCTCCTTCCATGTAGCCGGTGTACAATTTAGTATATGTTAGCGATGAGGAAATATCTATAATTGGAATCCCGGTGTATGAAATATACGCTGTGAAATTCCTGCTCGGTTTAACGTCTCCTTTTTTATACCTGTATCCGCCTTCGACGGCAAGATTCAAACGGTTAAACGGATGAAAATTTACTCTTCCCCTAACTCCCTGGCGTGTTTCCCTGTCTATTACACTATCAATAAAACTCTTAAATGTTTCGTAATAGATAATATTTTTTCTTGCATCATAAGAAAGATAAAATGATACTTGCCTAATAGGCACATAACGGGCGGTAAGATACAGGCTAGTTAAAGTGAAATCATTTTTTGCCGTGTTGTTCTCTTTTTTGTAAAGATCAATTTCAGACGATGCGAAGATATAAGTGTTTTCAAAAATATTATCTGTATGCTGAAGGTAAATAAAACGCCTGTCGGTAATAAAATTATTTGTCTGCTGAAAAATTGAAAAAGTATTTTCCATCGAACCATATCCCAAAGTATCTGTTTTGCCTATATAAGCTCCGGTTTCAAAAAGCTTTGAGTTCATTCCCATATCGATAAAATCAGGCCTAGAACCAATGACTGCACCCGTATAAACAGATCCGAAATATTTTTCAAATTGAATTCCATCAACGGAACTTAAGCTTGAAATTTTAGGATTTAAATATCTTCCTACCCAGATTCTTGCCGTAGGATCAAACCGGTAACCAAAAGTTAAATCATATATTCTTATTGCCTGGCCAAGATTCGAACTGATATAATTCCATTGATCAGCCCTGTAATTAAAAGTAGAATAAGTCGAAACGGAAAAACCGCTGTTGTTTATGTCCGGAGCTCTAAACATTAAAGTATATCTCCATCGCTGGTAATTCAGACCGTTAGATATATTTGTCAGATTTGAATAAGATTGAATTGAAAATCTGCCTGTTGTTCTTTGCGCATAATTTATTTTACGCTTCTTCTCCTCCTGCTTGAAATTTTCGGTGTTTGATCCTCTTTTCATTAAAGTATCGGCAAGAAAAGTAGTGTCATTTTCAATATTACTGTTTTTTAGATTTTGAGATTCTGCATTAACGAAAGCAATAATTTTATCTTTATCATTTAAACTGACGTTTGTTATTTTCTCGCCGGCACAGGAAATAGATGAAATAAATTTTACGATTACAGCCGGAATTAATTTTCTGGCTGATTCCAAATACAAAGTATCGCCGGCCGATATTCCGTTTGTATTTTCAAAGCTAACGTAAACATTCTGTGTCGTTTGATATGTTACTTTCCCGGTCAATTTTATTTTATTATTGCCTTGAGAAAAAATACTTACCGGAATCAGAGCAACTGCGATTATCAATATTTCTAATAATCTTTTCTTCATATTAATCGATTCTTATTGCTTTATGATTGATAATAATCGGTCCGTCACCCCAGTGGGATGTACTGTGACAGTTCCAGCAGTCCGTACTATGACCTGGCCCGTGAGCTTCATTAAAGTCACTTAGATGACAGCTTAAACAATCCGGTTGATAATTCGGTTGTGAATGGCATTGACTGCAATTCAAATTTGTATGATGGCTACCCAAAGGATAAAAACTATGATCGAAGGTAGCGGGTGTCCATCCGTTCATGTTATGACAGGTAGTACAGTCATGTGAAAAATTCTGCGAAACATGAGGCGGATCGGTTGTATTGGTGAAATCGCTTGCATGGCATCCATAACATGTATTCGGAGGATTTACATAATTTCCGTTATGGCAGTCGTCGCAATTTGTAATATTTGCATGTGCTCCAACCAGTTCGAAAAATTGGCTGTGCTGAGGAAATGTTGCAGGAGTCCATCCCGGGTTAGTTGTATGACATGTTTGACAATCTGTTGAAAGATTCAAACTCTGATGGTTGGGATTATTTGTATTATTATAATTTGACTGATGGCATGAATAACAATCAGTCGGAGTGTTTGCGTACCCGTTTACATGACATTGAGCGCATGGTACACTAGTATGAGCACCTGTTAACGGCCAATAATTATTATGATTAAAGCTTCCGTCTCCCCAGTTCGAAGTACTGTGACAACTCCAGCAGTCAGTCGGATCTCCAGGATTATGCCCTTGATTAAAATTACTTTGATGACAGCTTAAGCAATCCGGCTGATAATTTGCCTGAGAATGACATTGGCTGCAATTTAAATTTGTGTGATGACTTCCTAATGGATAGAAACCGTGATCAAATGTTGCGGGTGTCCAGCCGTTTGTTGTATGGCACGTGGTACAGTCATGTGAAAAATTCTGGGACACGTGAGGCGGATCAGCAGTATTGTTAAAATCTGTTGCATGGCAGCCGTAGCAGGTATTCGGAGGATTAACATAATTTCCATTGTGGCAATTGTCGCAATTTGAAATGTTTAAGTGAGCGCCAGTCAATTCAAAAAACTGGTTGTGCTGTGGAAATGTTGCAGGCGTCCATCCAGGATTAGTTGTATGACATGTTTGACAATCTGTTGAAATACCAATTCCCTGATGATTAGGGTTATTTGTATTATTGTAATTCGACTGATGGCATGAATAACAATCCGTCGGAGTATTGGTATATCCGTTTGCATGACATTGTTCGCATGCAACTGTTGCATGAGCACCGGTTAACGGAAATCCTGTAGTATTATGATCAAAGCTGGCATCAGTCCAGTTGGTTGTGGTATGGCATTGCGTACAATCATGCGGATAACCAAGAGCCACATGATTCGGGTCTGTAGCTCCGT
>CAZKUR010000138.1:0-7026 GCA_964556005.1 uncultured Ignavibacteriaceae bacterium
GCACACTGTTTAAAAAATTCTTTTGTATAAAAACGATTAGCTTGTGCAGACATTGGTTCCGGCATACCAACAAGTATTACATCATATAAATGCAGCTGACTGAGAAACTTTCTCGGGTCGCCGTAAATAATATTTATTTTTTTATCCCGTACTGAACTGCTTAATCCGGCAGGCAAATGTTTTTGAAGTACATCAATCAAATTCCGGTTTATTTCAAGGTAATCGACTTTCTTAACCGGGAGCTTCAAGAGTTCGGATATTATTCCTGCAAACCCTCCGCCTAATACTAAAACATTGTTGAGATGAGTTGTCTGCAGAGTTGCTAACTGGACAAATTCTTCAGCAGAAATTCCCTGAGTTTCATAAGAAAGGACATCATCTTCAAATATACAAATTTGTTTTTCAGGTGCTGTAATCGTAACACGGTTATAAGGCGTATCTGCGGATTCAATTAAGAAGGGATGATTCCAGGAAGTCATCAGTAAATCGATTGGATGAGAATACACAAATAAAATTAGAAATACAAACGCCATCCCGGTAGATATAAGCTTCATCATTTTATTAGATGAATGAAACGAATAATAGACCGTAATGAACACAAAACCAAGGCTGCATATAATTGCCGTTGAAAAATTACTTATCCCGAAACTTAGGAAGACCGTTGAACATAAAGCGCCAAGCACACCGCCGGCACTTTCGATTGCATAAGCTTTTGCTAATGTATCGCCGGACGCTACAAATTTTTTTGCTGTCCATTGGAACAATAAGCCCGCTAATAATCCAACAGGTAATAATGCAATTAAGAGTCCGGTTATCTGAATTGTAAACGGAAGATATCCGCCGGGTACACCGCCGAATAAATTTCTGATTCCGCGAACAAAAATTATATCGGCAATTAAAAGAATTGCGGAAAGAAGAAAAAAGATATGAATGGTTATTTCTTTAGGAATGTAGGATCGTCTTCCAACAACAGCACCGATTGCAGTACCAAGCATCCAGAAGGCAAACGATAAAATATAGATTAGTTCAATTCCATAAAATGCAACATTCAATTCTCTAAGCAGGACAACCTGTCCGAGAATTGAAAAGAAACCTACGGCGATAAGATAAATGGTACTGTTTCGAACTTTCATTTGATTAACCGGAGTAACGCAATTATTATATCTCCCTTTTTTAATGTTGCAGCATAATCTTATCTTAAAAAGATAAAAATTATATCAACCGTCATTGCGAGTCACACTTTCTTTTGTTTTCATCAGTAAGTGTGACGAAGCAATCTAACTACACAATTGCTTAAATTTTAGAGATTACTTCATCCGACCTGTAAATGTTAAACAACATAAGGTTGGTTCGTAGTGACTGATTCCTTTTAATCGCTCATAGCCACTAGTCCAGTATTTCAACATTCCATCATTCCTAAACAGCTTATCCAATTCGTGATTATTTAAAATCCTTTTCACTAAATACATCAGCATGGAAAGTGAATAATTCTGCATCCTTCCAATCTCCTGCATTTAAACCGGCTTTATAACATAGCTGATCTAAAAATTTCTCTTTGTTCCACCCCGTCTCGGTTGCAACCTGCGGAAGAAACACAGCTTGTTTACTCTCCTTTTTCACAATAACTCCATCCCTTCCTAAAACAATTTCATTAGAATTTTTAATTTGCTTAAATGGAGTGAGTACCGAAATTTCAATTTCAACTTGAGGCAACTCTTCTTTAGTTAGCGGACTAAACCGGTTATCATTAAATGCCGCACTAAGCGCCATCGCTCCTACATTTGTACAAAGCGGAGTATCTTCTGACATACGCCCTATGCATCCTCGCAGCTTTCCGTTTTTATTCAATGTAACAAAAACGCCTCTTTTTATTTTCAGCATTGGATTCATATTTCGCGGGAGCGGAACCGTTTGAACTGCAAAGTACTGTTCAAGAGTTTGGCGGGCATATTTTAAAAGCTTTTTCTTATCCGAAGAGTTAAGTTTATACAAATTATTTGTAATTACAGAATCAACATCAACTACAGAAGAAGCTTTACCTTTTGAAATAACCACGGCTCCATAACCAACTACACGATTAGTGCTGCCTAAAGAATTATAACCGGAATTAGTGTAGCTTATTATCGAAGCACAACCTGCACCAAGCTCTTTTGCCAATTCTACCGCAGCAATAATCGGCGCTTCCCCGCATGCGCAGGTTAAAAGTTGAGGAATATTTTTATCCAATTGATTCTGCATCTCCGAAACAATCTTTTCCGGATTCAAGCCGGCAATTGACTTAAGCGTTTTATTATCTGTTTTTATTGCATCGTCAAAATCGGGATAATGCGACAGATCGGAGCTAGCGATAATTAAAACTTTTTTATCTTTTATTAATCCAGCTAATGTATCAGCGAACCTACTGCACATTTTAATATTGGGTTCACCGACAATTATAGGAAGAATCTTTGCATGCGGAAACAAATATTTAATGAAAGGAACCTGTACTTCAATAGAATGCTCCTTTTTATGAACGGTCAGATCGGAATTAACATCATTATCTTTTTTTAATAATTCCCCGGCAATTTTATCGTCAACATCGGCTACACCAATTGGAGTTGCAAATCCTCCGCTTGGGTAGACCGATATGCCTGAAAATCCTGCAGTTGTATGATTTGTACCGAGTATGATAATCAAATCAAAAATATTGTCTTTTACCTGGATGTATGCATCGGCATCAATTTGTCCCGAATAAATATAACCCGCATGAGGAACAATGACGGCAACTGCATTATCGACTTTCGGAGGCACAGCATTTTTTAAGAAGACTTTTATTTGATTTGTAAGTAGAGTTGAGTCTGCAGCATAAAACTGTCCAGCAAAAACCGGCTGACGTATTAAACGGGCATCAATTTTTTTGGAATGGTTTGTCTGTGCTTTGCAGGAATTTAAAGTTAGCAGTAATGCAAAGAAGTAGAAAATTCTTTTCATAATATATCTCGCATAACTTAATATTATTTCTAAACTCCCTTTCCCTGTCGTGGTATGGACTCCCAGAAGAGAAAGCATAATGATAGACCAGGCCATATCTACCTAGCCGCTATGACCTATGACTGCCAAGTAGATATTTACGGCATATAACACTAGTAGTTTTCTTTTAACCGGATAAAACGGTAATAATTTCCGGTTGAAATATTGAAAAATGGAATTTAATCATTTTCTTGTTATCCATCTAATTTTCATTAATAATATATGAGTCCGCTCTAAAAAGGTCATTTTGATGAAATAATGTTTTGATTATCGTCCAAATTCAAAATCTAAAAATTCAATATTAGGCTTTTTAGAGCGGACTCATATATAAATTAATTGTACTTTGTTAAATATATAAAGATATTAGTACAATATTTTAAATAAAATCAAACATTCCGTAAATTTGACTGCGAAATAATTTAGTTAACATATGGCATTATAGTTGGTCAAAAAAGCTTTATAGTCTCGAATTGGAAATGCTGCCACTTATTGACATTGAAATTACTTATCCCGATTATAAAAATTAACAACGGTAAAATTTCATGAGTACGATCACGATAATTGATTATAGATTGGATACTTTAGGTTTTTAAGATATGGATAAAAAGGAATTTTCTACTATCACCGATAAAAAAAATACTATTTCAAGCCAGAGCAATCAAGAGGAATTACATACAATCCTTAAGCAACTGGCTGATGTTTATTTTAGAATAAAGCCAGATGGAAATATATTAGATTACGAATCTAAAAATCATGGTAAACTCTTCTTCAAATCAAAAAACATTTCAGGGAAAAAAATCCAGCAGATAATGCCGGCTGAAATTGCACAAAAATTTGTTGAGGCATTAGATGCACTAAATGAAAGCAAAGATTTTATACAATTCGAATTTTCCTATAAAGTAAAAAGTGTAGAAAAATATTTTGAAGTAAGAATAATCAAGCTCCCGGATAATCAACTTTCTGTTATAATAAGAAGCATCAATTCCGTTACCAGTACCGAAAAAGTAGTTGATGAAAATATTAGACCTTTATCTGTTTTAATGAATAACCTCCCCGGTTTAGCATTCAGATGTTTAAATGATAAAAACTGGACGATGAAGTTTGTAAGTAAAGGCAGCTTAAAATTAACCGGTTATAAAAATACTGATTTTATAGACAATCACAGAGTTGCCTATGCTGATATAATTCATGATGACGATAAAGAGCATGTATATAATGCCGTTCAATCTGCATTGGAGGAAAAGGGACCTTATCAAATAACTTATAGAATTATTACAAAATCAAAAAAAATAAGTTACGTTCTGGAACAGGGTAAGGGAATATACAAAAAAGATGGTTCTGTAGAAGCAATTGAAGGTTACATTACTGATATCAATGATGTGATAGCTGCAAGGGAGGCTCTTAAACAAAGTGAAAATAAATTTAAATCCCTGGTAGAAAAATCGTTAATCGGTGTTTACATAATTCAAAAAGAGCGGTTGGTTTACGTCAACCCGATTTTCACAAGATTATTCGGCTACGATTCTTCCGATGAAATTTACAAGCTTCATCTTAAAGATTTAGTTCATGATAAAGACAGAGATACGGTACTGAATAATGTTCAAAAAAGAATAAGCGGTAAAATCGAAACCGTGCAGTATTCTTTTAACGGATTGAAGAAAGATAAAACCACTTTCAATGCAGAAGTAATAGGTTCGCGAACAATTTTTAACGGGGAAGCGGCTGTAATAGGAACCTTAATCGACATTTCTGAAAAAATTCTGTATGAGAAGGAATTAAAAGAAAGCAGGGAGAGGCTCAGTTTGCTTGTTGAAGCTATGCCGGATGGAATAGTTATTATGGACATGCGCGGAATGATACTTTTTTCAAACAATGCTGCTTTAAAATTAGCCGAAATACCTGTCAGCGACGAATCTAATAAAAGAAACATTAAAGATTTTATTCATCCGGATTATATCGAGCTTGTTGAAAAAGAAATAAGCTTGATGAAAACAAGAAATGAAGGCTCGCTCTCCGAGTATAAAATAAATACTATAAGCGGTAAAGAAAAATGGGTCGAAAGCTTAGCAAAAAAATATAATTTTAGTGGAACCCCCTCAATCTTAGTTACCATCAGGGATATTTCTGATAGAAAACGTTCACAAGAAGAAATCAGCCTGCTTAATTATGCACTTCATTCCGCTGCGAACGGAATATTGATTACCGACAGGGAAGGCAGCATAATTTGGGCAAACAATGCCTTCACCAAGCTTACTGGTTACAGTCTCAAAGAAGCAGTCGGGAGAAGCACCCGCATATTAAAATCAGGGTTGACCGATAAAAACATCTATATAGATTTGTGGAGTACAATTTCAACTGGAAGAGTATGGAGAGGAGAACTGATTAACAGGCGTAAGGACGGAACTGTCTATAATGAAGAAATGACAGTTACACCTGTAAAAATTCCAAGCTCCGATAAGCAGTACTATATTGCTGTTAAACAAAACATTACTGAGCGAAAATTAGTTGAAGAAGAGCTAAGAGACTCAAAAAACCGTGCGGAGGAAATGAATAAACTGAAATCCAATTTCCTTGCTAATATGAGCCATGAGCTAAGAACTCCTTTAGTTGGGATTTTAGGATTTGCGGAAATGCTTAACGAAGAGTTGAGCAGTAGTAACCTTAAAGAAATGAGTGAATCAATCCTGTCAAGCGGAAAACGGCTGATGGAAACGCTCAATTATATTTTAGATCTTTCAAAAGTCGAGTCAAACAAGATCGAGCTCTCATATAAGAAAATTCGAATTGCCGATATTATCAAAGAAACCGTAAAAACGTTCGAAGCTGTCGCTGCAAAAAGAGGACTATATTTTAGAATATTTTTGGAAAATGACGATTACGTAGTGAGGCTGGATGAGCAGCTTTTAAGAGGAATTGTAAATAATTTAATTAATAACGCTTTAAAATTCACACATCAAGGCGGAATAACAGTTGAAGTTTACAGGCATTTTGAATCTTCGAAAACTTCCATTGCAATATCAATAAAAGATACCGGCATAGGAATTCCTGCAGATAAACTGCAATTAATCTTTGAAGAATTCAGGCAGGCAAGTGAGGGATTGAACAGAACATACGAAGGCACAGGACTTGGTTTAACGATAACTAAAAAATTTATAGAAGTTCTGAATGGGAAAATTACAGTAGAAAGTGTAGAAGGGAAAGGCTCAACCTTTACCGTTTTATTTCCAGAAGCAATAAAAATAGAACCAAGTAAGCAAATTAAGCTGAACGTCGACCGGAAAGAACAAGTTCGCGAATCAAATAGCAAGAGAAGATTTGAAGTTTTATTGGTCGAAAACGATGAAGCCAGTATAAATGTTACTCAAACGTTTTTAAAAGATTTCTGCAACATCGATACAGTAAAAGATGGCAGTACTGCATTACAGAAAGCAAAGCTAAAAAATTATGACGCGATAATAATGGATATAGATCTTGGATGGGGTATAAACGGTATGGAAGTAACTCAAGAGCTAAAAAAAATGGAGAAGTACATCAAAACACCAATAATTGCAGTAACCGCCTATGCAATGAAAGGCGATCGTGAAGCATTTTTACGGGCAGGCTGTACTCATTATCTTGCCAAGCCGTTTGATAAAAGCTCAATTCTCAGCCTTATACAGGCTGCATTGGCAGAAGTTCGCAAATAAAATATCTTTCTTCCTCAGGAAAACATTTTTATTTTATATAAACCGTTTTACCATTCACAAACTCCTTTATTCCAAGATAAGATAATTCCCTTCCGTACCCGGATTCTTTTATTCCCCCGAAAGGTAAACGCGGATCCGATTTAACAAATTCATTTACGAAACAACAGCCTGCTTCCAATTCTTTACTTGCAATTCTTTGACCTCTGCCCAAATCGTTTGTAAAAACAGCAGCGCCCAATCCAAAGCTTGTAGAGTTTGCGATTTTAATTCCTTCGGCTTCATCTTTAACTTTAATCAATGCCGCAACCGGTCCGAAGATTTCTTCATCATA
>CAZKUR010000139.1:0-6585 GCA_964556005.1 uncultured Ignavibacteriaceae bacterium
CTTTTCTTGCAAATAAGAATGAATCCAACAAGGATGGTCTAACTTCATTTTTATTGGCAACAATAGATTCAATTCCTTCATCAAAAGAATTTCAGGAATCTTTGATTAAAGAGTCGGCCCTGGATATTGATAAAAATATCGGGGTAAATAATTTCGATTTAGCAGACTCGGTTTATAATAAGCTTTGCAACGTTTTATCAAAAGAAAAAATATCCAGTAATGAAATGCAGGATATGGAGATTGAAATAAAAGCGAACAAAATAAATAGTGAAGCAATCAGGGGTGAGTACGAAGATGCATTTTTCCAGGCTGGAAAACTAATCAATAAATATCGAAATAATGAAAACCTCCTGGACTTATATGTGCATGTCGGAAATTCATATGTAAATGACCTAGCATTCTCCGGCAATTATAATAAACTAAAGATAGTTGCAGATTCTCTTTTTACTAATGCGCCTGGAATAAAATCTGTTAAAGAAAATTATGCCTTATGCAGCGTAATGTATGTTGTAAATTCAAAATTATACATAAATAAACCTAAAGAAGCAGAAAAAATTCTACTTAATGCTCACAAAAAATTACCGGGCAATATAAAAATTAAAAAAGGATTAGGATTGATTTATCATGAGCTTGCAATGGCTGAAATTAGAAATAGAAATTATAAAAAAGCGATTTCCTTGTTGAAAAAGGGGCTTAAGTACGATCCCGATAGTTATGATTTGAAACATGAAATTGATTTAACAAAAGATTTATTACCTAAAAAATGATTTTCATTTTAACATATTTATTTTCCAGGTAAACATTGGTTTTTCCCTGGTCAAAGATTACTTTTATTTTGTAAAAGTGGTGAACTTTTTTGTATTTTCTGTTAAGTGATAAAATCCGTCTTATTTTTTATAAATAATTTAAGGAGAAAAACATGGTTTCTATTTTTTCTCTTTGGCTTCCTATTGTCCTTTCTGCGGTTGCTGTTTTCATCATAAGTTCATTTATTCATATGGTATTGCCTTACCATAAATCTGATTTTAAAAAGCTTCCATCTGAGAATGAAATAATAGATGCGCTTGGAAAATTTAATTTGCCTGAAGGCGAATATATGTTCCCTTATTCAACGGATTCAAAAGAACGCAATTCTAAAGAATTCAAAGATAAAATGAATAAAGGGCCATTAGGAATTTTAACAGTTTTCCCAAGCGGCCAAATGGAAATGAGCTCCAGTCTTGTAATGTGGTTTGTCTATTGTTTAATAGTTGGAATTATGGCGGCCTACATCAGCGGCCGCGCATTAACACCGGGTGTCACTTATCTTTCGGTATTCAGATTCGTCGGTGCTACTTCATTTATCGGTTATGGACTTGCCCTTATGCAAGACAGCATCTGGTATAGAAGAAGCTGGGCTACAACAGTCAAAAATTTATTTGATGCTTTAATTTATGCATTATTTACAGCAGGATTTTTCGGATGGTTGTGGCCGGCAATTTGATTCACAATTGATGGTTATAAAATTCTTGTTAAAGAAAATTTAAAGCAGTGATACTAAAAAACAAAATTGTAATAATTAACGATAGAAGGGCTTCATCTTTTTTGAAGCCCTTTATCGAATCATTTCTAAATGTGGGTTTAATTCTTGATTATAAAATTCAATAGGGAAATTATTCTTTAATAAATTATTCTTTAATAAATTATTCCACTTTCCATTCTATTGATTCTATCGATTCTGAATTAAGCCCGGAATTTATTTCAGGCAGCTCATCCGTGATAATTTTTTTGAACTCATCTTTCTTATTATTAAGATCAGCGACAAGGATATTGAGTCTTTTAATTTGAGAATCAGTCGGCCTTCCAAGATATCCAAGAACTGCTCCGTAAATGTCACCGATTTTTTCACGAAGTCTTTCCTGTCCTGATAACATATTAGTGCTTGTTGAAGTTAATTCCTTGTGGAAATCATTTAATTTTTCTGATAGAACTGTTAATTTGTTTTTTAATTCTTCATTTTCCTTTAATACTTTTATCCTGGAATTTACTGAATCTCTTAGAGTATTTACTTTTTTATCAAGAGAAGCCAAGGCTTCAAGTGCATCGTACGCTTTAGTGATTGTTTCATCCTGAAGTTGCCTATCTTCAGCAGAGAAAGGGGAATCAGGATCATTAATTAAAGATATTTTTCCAACGTAACTTTTATTTCCCTTAATAATCTTAAAAGTGTATTTTCCCGGCGGATAAGTTGGGCCGTATATTGCAGGTCCCAGAACCCCGGGAGATCTTGGAACTTTTGGAGGATCTTTTCTTATGTACCAGGAGACGCGGTTCAGGCCTTTACTTTTACCCGCAGGAAGTTTTGCTATTAATGTCCCAGTTGAATCATAGATTTCTATATACATATCCCCGAAGATATGACGTTTTTTTAAGTAGTAAATTATCTCTGCCGTTTCACTTGGATTTTTTCCGA
Source organism: uncultured Ignavibacteriaceae bacterium (assembly GCA_964556005.1). Lineage (GTDB taxonomy): Bacteria > Bacteroidota > Ignavibacteria > Ignavibacteriales > Ignavibacteriaceae > CAZKUR01. The sequence goes on from CAZKUR010000139.1 coordinate 2,453, forward strand.
CAAATTGATCATCGCCGGGAAAGATTTGCTGTGAGCCTGGATTTCTTATTATCGACGGTTTGCTTTTAAGAACAACAAGATCCGAATCAAGCATATTTGGCGCCAATTCTCTTAAAGGCGTTATATCGTCTACGATAAAAATACCTCTTCCATGAGTGGCAATTATCAAATCGGATTCGGTTGGATGAATTACAAGATCGCGCACCGAGACATTTGGAGTATTTCCCGTGAATTGGCTCCATGAATTTCCGCCGTCTATTGAAACAAACAAACCGAATTCAGTACCGAGAAAAAGAAGATTAGGATTTACTGGATCTTCTTTAATTATATAAGCATAACCTTTAATGCTTTCATTAGATAAAGATATCCACGTTTTACCGAGATCTGTAGTTTTAAAAACATAAGTCTTCATATTACCATAATAGTGTCCGTCAAAAGTAACGTAGGCACTGTTTTTGTTGAAATTACAACAAGTTACGCTTGTACACCAAAGATTTGCAGGAAGTTCTTTAATATTGCCGACAACATTTTCCCAGTTTCTTCCACTGTCTTTTGTAATCTGTAGATTTCCATCGTCAGTTCCTACCCAAATAATCATCTTATCTTTCGGAGATTCACTTATAGTTGTAATAGTACAGTAATTTTCAGCGGATGAATTGTCAATCGTCAAACCCCCTGATTCTTCCTGTTTCTCCTTTTCAGGATCGTTGGTAGTTAAGTCAGGAGATATTCTTTTCCAGCTATCACCCCTATCTGTGGATTTAAAAAGATATTCGGCTCCGACATACATTACATTTTTTTGAGTAGGACTAAATGCAACAGGACTATTCCAATTAAACCTTAGTTTTTCCTCAACTTTATCTGAGTAAGGACGTATTTCTTTTACATCGCCCGATGATTTATAATACCTCATAATTTTCCCGCCCTGCCATTGCCAATAAATAATGTTATCGTCATATCTATCAGGGAAGACATTAAAGCCGTCACCGTAACCGATATTTTTCCAGTCGCTGTTTTCGACTCCGCCAACACCGGATGAAGGGCCGTACCAGCAGCCATTGTCCTGAAGGCCACCGTAAACGTTATATGGATTTTTATTGTCCACACTAACATGGTAAAACTGTGCAACCGGAAGATTAGGTATAAATCTCCATGTGCTTCCTCTATCGACCGAAATATATAAACCACCGTCAGTACCTAAATAGAGTTGACTGTTGTTATTCGGATTAATCCACAGTGCATGTAAATCGCTGTGAATTCTACCTCCTTCAACAAATGGAAAAGAAAAAGTTTTTCCGCCGTCATTACTTACACGCAATGTGAATCCGGGTTTGTAAATTCTATTTGTATCTATAGGATCAGGCACAATTAATGAAAAGTAAAACGGACGTTCGGAAACTGCAGAACTTATATTAACTTGTTCCCAGTTTTTCCCATTATCATCCGACCGTAAAAGAGCAGAGTTTTTTGCTTCAACTAATGCATAGACCTTCATTGGATTAACCGGTGAATATGCTACCGCAATTCTTCCTAGTTCTCCTTCAGGCAAATTGGAGGTAATTTTAATCCAGTTCATTCCCGCATTGGTTGTTTTATACAAGCCGCTGCCCGGTCCGCCTGAATTAAATGTGTAAGCTTTCCTTCTAAATTGCCACATCCCTGCAAACAATGTATTCGGATCGGATGGATTAATTGTAAGATCCGAACATCCGGTATTTTCATCAATATATAAAATTTTATTCCACGATTTCCCACCGTCTGTAGTTTTGTACACGCCGCGTTCTTTATTGCTGTTCCATAAATGTCCCATGACTGCTGCATAAACAATATCCGGGTTGTCCGGATCGAGTATAATTTTTGCAATTCGCTCGCTTTCTTCAAGCCCCATAAATTTCCAGTTGTCTCCGGCGTCTGTGCTTTTATAAATGCCCTTTCCAATCGAAACACTGTTTCTCACCCAGCATTCACCAGTTCCAACCCAAATTGTATCCGGATGTTTTTGGTCAATTGTAACTGAACCGATTGATTGGGTATATTTATCAAAAATAGGTTTGAATGTCGTACCGCCGTTTGTAGTTTTCCAAAGACCACCACTTGCAGAACCGGCATAAATAATTCTTGGGTCTTTATTTACTGCATCGAGACAACTTATCCTGCCGCTTGTTATTGCCGGACCTATATGACGTGATTTTAACGAACCGAAAATATCCGGTGAAACTTCTGTTTTTGTCTGCGCTAAAAAGGAAGTAAAAGAGGAAACAATTAAAATAAATACTAAAAATCTCATATTCCCTCCGGAGTTAATATTAAAATTAATAGTTCACGGATTTATTAAAATGAGTTAAGATTGAAAAGCATCAAGGTTAATCAACTTATATCCATGAACTATTTATTCAAAAATGTTTTGATTAAAAACTTAATCTTTTTTTTGTTTGGTTACGGAACTTATTTCAAAGATTGAATCATCTATATCTTGATTTATGATTACGGAATCGATTACCATTTGTCCAACCGTATTGCCTGCAACTTTAATTTCCGAACTAAAGGGAAAAATTATCCCTTCAACAGGTTTATAATTACTATAAACCATTTCAGCTTCCCGCTCAACACCTTTTATTTTAATTTTTGATACAGTTTTAAGAATTACAAAATTGTCGGCATCCATGTAATGAATATAGACATTGCCGTTAGGTTTTGTCAGTTTCAATAGAAAAACCTTCTGGCCGTCAAAATCATCTGTGCCTGTCAGTTCAAGTGTGTAGCCTTTTTCTTTGTAGTTATATAACATACCGTCAAGATCGGCTCCTTCCTTTAATTCATCTGTTACTTCTTTGGTTGCAGGTTGAGGTAGAGTATCACCTAACATAGGATTTAACTGCCAGGATTGTTTACCGTTGTAAGCTGTTATGGAAGTAAGGCCTTGTATTGTCGCTTCCGATCTCATCTTGTTGGGGCGTTTAACATACTGTATGAATAGTATTTCAATTCCACTTTGCTGCATTTTTCCTTTTGTGATTAAACTTTGAACTTCAGAAAGCTTATCCTGTCCGATAGTTTGAAAATGCTTTGCCAGGATTTCTTCAAGAGTTTGAGCATGAATAGTTAAACAGGAAAGCAAAAATATTGCGGAGAGAATATAAAATAATTTTTTCATTGAATGTTTCCTCCTCTTAATTAGTTTTATAGTTATGTGTAAAATATAAAGAACACTTCAAAAAATAAAACCTTTTCTGAAATTAGGAATAAAATTTGTTTAAGTAATTATCTAATAGAAAAGTCAACTGAATGGAATGAAATATTAATTAAAAAGCCGGAAGCATATCAATAAATACAAAATGCATCCGGCTTAAAGAAGAACCACAGCCTAATAAATTTAGGTTGAAATTCAGGTATTAATGAAGAAGTACCATTTTCCTTGTTTGAACAAAATTACCTGCATTAAGCCGGTAAAAATAAATACCGCTTGCTAATTTATTAGCGTTGAATACAACCTGGTGCGCTCCTGCTTGCTCCGCTTCATTTACAAGTGTTGCAGCTTCATTTCCGAGAATATCAAAGACTTTTAAAGTTACTTTTAAACCCTCACTTCCATTCACTGCAGAAGAAGGAATTGTATAACGGATGACTGTTGTGGGGTTAAATGGATTAGGATAATTCTGAGATAAATTAAATGTAGTCGGCTGATTGATTGTAACTTCGACTGTCTTACTATATTTAAAAGATCCTCCTAAATCTAATTGCTTTAATCTATATTTATAAATACCGGGCGAAAAAGACTGTGCATTATCTGTAAATGAATAATTATGTTGTTTCGTAGTTGTTCCATGACCATCAATAAATCCTATATTTTCCCATTGCGAATTTTGATTGTTTGAATTCGAACTTGAACGTTCAATTTCAAATCCCTTATTATTGGTCTCTGATGAAGTTGTCCAATTCAAAGTAACATTGTTGCCGTTAAAATTAGAAGTAAAAGATGTTAACTCAACAGGTGTGGAAACCATCCACCAATTCGTAATGTCGGATGAATCCGCACTGCTTCCAGCATAACTCAACCCATACATATCTTCAATTGTTCTTAACAAATTTAAATGCGTAACATTTTGAGCATACTGGCCTTGATTAACCATTTG
>CAZKUR010000140.1:0-6572 GCA_964556005.1 uncultured Ignavibacteriaceae bacterium
TCCTAATTCTTTCCCCTTTTGTAGTATTTTAAAAAACTGATATTTGTTTACCCGCGGATAAGAACTCATGCCGGAAATAAAATATGTTTTAAATCCTTTCACACCATTGCCGGCCAGCTTTTCCATTGAGCTTTCATATTCTTGAAATTTATTTACATCGATTCCGCCGAAGAGAGAAAAATCAACGCATGACATATTCCGAATTACATCCATTTTTATGTCGAAGTTTTCTCCGCTTGTGACAGGAGGAATGGAGGTGCACGGCATATCGATTACAGTTGTTATTCCTCCTGCAGCAGCAGACATGCTTCCGTGATAAAAATCTTCTCTGTGAGTATAACCTGGAGTATCGAAATGAACATGCGGGTCGATGCCGCCCGGTATTGTAATCATCTCTTCGGCATCAATAATACATCTTGAAGGGTTTTCATTAATCGATTGGATATTTTCTTTTGTCAGGCTGGATAATTTGTATTCTCTGAAATCCTCTTTTGTTTTAAATTCCGAGGATAGATTTTCACGGTATTCAATAATTGTATCTTCAAAATAAATATCTACGGTTTTTTCCTTACCGGCTGATTCATCATATATATGACAGTTTTTTAAGATCATGAAAATACCTAACAAAAGATATTTGAAATTTTCTTACAACTTGAACTCATCCTGTGATGGTTGACCAAAAAGTAATTTTGTCATCACGAACGGAGTGAAGTGATCTCACTTTTGAACTAAAAGCGAAAGATTGTCCGCCTTCGGCGAGATCTCGCCTAGCGGACTTCATTCGAGGACTCATTCGCAATGACTTTTTTCTTCTTTTTGGTCAACCACGTTGAAAGAGTTCAAATTAAAAAGAACTAAAAAACCCTAAAGATTTTTTTCTAAATATTGTTTTTAAGATTTTATTCATTCAAAATATTTAAAACATATTCCGGTACAAACGGAGCTTTAAATAATCTCTTTCCAGTTGCATTATAAAAAGCATTTGCTACGGCAGGCAAGGCTCCGTTAATATTTATTTCAGAAATCGACTTTGCACCGAAAGGTCCCGTCTCTTCATAAGACTCGATTAATTTTACTTTAATCGGCGGAATGTCATAAGCCGTATACATTCCGTATTTCCCGAAAGTATCGTTCAACATTTTGCCGTGAGGAGTGAAATAGTAATCTTCAAATAAAGCGTAAGCTAAACCGTTTACGATGGCTCCTTCAGTCTGGCCTTCGGCAAGGGTTGTATTGATTGGAGTTCCGCAGTCAACTGTAGCAACATAATTCAGAACTTTTATAATGCCGGTGAATGTATCGACTTCAATTTCAGCAAAATGTGCAGCAAACGGAGGCGGAGATTTCGGGGAAACATGAGAGGCAGTGGCTTGAATTTGAAATTGATTATTCTGATAAAAAGCATAACGGCAAATATCTTCAAACGATACTTCACCTGAATCCTGAATATTTTCAGCAGATTTTGTTATTACTTTGTTATCCTCAATTTGAACATCATCAATTGTCAAACCTAATATTTCCGCACCAACTTTTAAGATTTGTCCTTTAATTTTTTCAGCACATTTCTGTACTGCTTTACCGGATAAGTATGTTGTCGATGAAGCATAAGCGCCGACATCGAAAGGAGTGTTGTCCGTATCGGAAGAAGTAACAATAAATTTTTCAACAGGTGTATCGAGAACTTCGGAAGCTATTTGTGCAAGTATCGTATCCGAGCCTGTGCCGAGATCAGTTGCGCCGACATTCAAATTGAACGAACCGTCGTCATTCATTTTTATATATGCAGATGCCATATCTACTTCCGGGATTGCAGAACCTTGCATCATAGCTGCCATCCCGATTCCTCTTTTGTACCGGTTCGTTTTGTTCAATTCGGAATTCGCGCCGTAGATATTTCTTTTTTCATACCAGTTCGATTCCTTTGCACCTTCATCGATACATTCTTCCAATGATGTTGAAGTAACCGTCATAGCAACGCCTTCTTTGCCTTCGCCCAATGCTTTGAAGATCGGCGAGGTTTCTCCCGATTTGATTGACCATTTTTTATAGTATTCGAGAATATCCTGTTTAGTGTCCTCGCAAATCATATCTATAACCTGTCCGAAACCGAAGTATGCTTCGGTTGCTCCGTAGCCTCTGTATGCGCCGCCGCAGGGAAGATTTGTGTAAACACTCTTTCCGGTAAATCTCACGTTTTCGATTTTGTTAAATAAAGGGAGTGTCTTTGAACCGGCATTCGATAAAACCGTTAAAGCATGCGAGCCGTATCCGCCGGAATTTTCCAACGCATCCAGATGAATTGCATTTATTTTCCCGTCGTCGTTGTATCCGGCTTTAAATATAGTTCTGAATTGATGCCGTGTTCTCGTGGACTTAAAAACTTCTTTTCTGTTATAAACTAATTTAGCAGGACGTTTGGTCTTCCATGTAATCAATGCTACAATCGGTTCGAGCAAAACCTCCTGCTTACCTCCGAAGCCTCCGCCGATTCTCGGTTTGATAACACGAATTTGTGAGATAGGTATTTCAGTGAGATGAGAAACTATTCTTCTTACATGAAACGGAACTTGAGTTGAAGAAATTATTACAAGCCTTCCGCGGTTATCAATATATGATACTGCGGAGTGAGGTTCCAAGGCACAGTGTGAAGCATATGGAGTAAAAAATGTATGCTCAATTTTTTTTGCTGAATTTTTAAAAGCCTCGTCAAAACTTCCAATATCGGCTTCTACTTTTGCAGGCATGTTTTTAGATGCATCGAAATAAACCGGAATTTTTGGAAACGCACCGTCGTCTTTATGAATTATTATTTTTGAATCCTCAGCCTTTTCAAAATCCAAAAGAGGTTTTAGTTTTTTATATTTTACTTTTATTCTCTTTAAAGCTGCATCAGCAATCTCTTTTGTTTCGGCGGCAACGGCGCAAACATTATCGCCGACAAACCTCATGGTGTCTCCGAATAAAAAAGTATCGTAAGGCGACGGTTCGGGATAACCCTGTCCGGCAGTTGTGTATAAAATCTGTTTTACATTTTTGTAAGATAACACATCGACAACACCGGGCATTTTAAGAGCGGCGGAATCATCTATGTCCTCAATTATAGCATGTGCATAACCCGAATGTAAAACGGAAACATGAAGCATATCTTTAAAATTAAAATCATCGGAATATTGTTCATTCCCGGTTACCAAAGCCAGCCCGTCGATTTTTTCGATTGGTTTATTTATGTATTTGAGCATTGTTTTTCCGCCTTAACTTTTCTCGTTTATTAATTCCGCTGATTTTTCAACAGCTTCGATTATTTTTACGTAGCCGGTGCACCTGCATAAATTTCCGTCCAATCCTTCCGTGATTTCTTCGTAAGTCGGATTGGGGTGTTCCCTCAACAAAGAGTAAGTGGCAATTACCATCCCTGGTGAACAAAATCCGCACTGGTCGGCTCCGGTTTTTGCAAAAGTTTTTTGGATGATATGAGGTTCATGCAAAGTGCCGATTCCCTTTACGGTTTTGACTTCTTTATTTCTTACACTCATTGCAAGAACCTGGCAGGAGTTAACGGGTTTTTCATCAAGCAATACCAGGCACGAACCGCATTCACCTTCGCTGCAGCCGCATTTTACTTCGGTGTAACCGTTGTTTCTTAAAACTTCCAATAACGTTTCGTTGGATTTAATTTCCAGTTCTTTCGATTCCGAATTTATATTAAAATTTATTTTCATTTATTTCTCCCGGCAATTTCTGTAAGAAGATCTTTGAAATATACTTTTGCAACATTTTCTTTGTAACCTGCGCTGTACTTGTAATCGGGAATAAATTTCGGCGTTATATATTTTTCCGCTTTCTGAATCAGTTCTTCCCATAATTTTTTGCCGTTAAAAATATTCTCCGCTCTTTTGAATCTTTTAAATCTTCCCTGTACGCCTGTGATTACAAATTTTGCTTCTTCAATAATATCTTTTTTCATCTTAAATGATACCGCAATATTAAAGAGAGGATATTCAAAACGAATTAGAGTAAATCTTTTTACTCCCCAAATTAAATTCTCATCGGAAGGAACAATAATTTCTTTAATCAAATGTTTTATCTTAATTGTTCCTTTCGAAACATAATCTTCGATTGATAATGTATTGTTTTTTTTACCTACAATATTAACCTTTGCATCCAATGCAATTAAGGGAGCGTAGAGACTGCTCCATAACGGAAAATCTTTGAGTGAACCACCAACAGTTATCCGGTTTCTTAGCGGAGTGGAAGCTGCCTGCGCTAAAGAAGCGGAAAGCATTTTTAAGTTTCCTGTTTCTCTTGAGTATTGTACAATTTCTCCAAAAGTTACTACAGAGCCGATGTGAAATTTGTTTTTATCTTGTTTAATATAATCAAGCCCTAATCCGCCGACATCGACGAGGCCGGTTATACTTTTGGTTTGTGTTTTTAAAATTCTTGTTCCACCCGCATGAAGAATTACTCCCTGCCGGTTAATCAGCTTCAAAGCCTCTTTAAGATTTTTTGGGAAGTACCATTGTATTTCGTTAGGAAGCATAGATTAGTTCCGTATAAATTTGTTTGTGGTTTAAAGTATGTTGTGGGTTGTTTAATAAATAGGAGTATTTATTAAAGTTTTTTAGCAAGAAATTGAATTGTAACAATTCAGAATTATAAAAAAATATGTACGAGAATACTTTGTGGTACTTTGTGTGTCTTTGAGAAACGTTGTGTGATGAAAAATTTTTACCACGGAGAACACAGAGGAAACACAGAGTTTCACAGAGTTTTAAATTTTGAAATTGTTTATATATGTTTTGAATATTTGACATTCAATATTTTGAATAATTTATTGTAACGCTTTGTTAACAAGTCATAGAATAAATTTAGTTCTTCAATAACCTCGCTGCAATTTCATTTCCTTTTTTTATTATCAGTTCTTCGTCTTCGCCTATTAATTTGCCTTTATCAACAACTACTCTTCCGTTTACAATTGTATATTCCGTTTGATGATTTATTCCTGTGAATATTAATGCAGCTAACGGATCGGAAAGACTGCCGGTATACTCAATCTTGTTAATATTGAATAATGCAAGGTCTGCCAGCCAGCCTTCTTTTATTTTTCCTGCATTATGAAAATTTAAAATTTTATTTCCGTTTTCTATTCCCATTTTGAATGCTTCAACTGCCGTTAAGCCCGAAGGTCCGTATTTAACTCTTTGAAGAAGCATTGCATTCCTTAATTCGCCGAGCATATCGGAAGAATCATTTGAAGCGGAACCGTCAACACCGATTCCTACGTTTATTCCCATGTCGAGCATTTCCCTAACACGTGCAATGCCCGAACCTAAACGCATGTTGGATGACGGACAATGTGCAATCGATGTATTTGTTTCTTTCAAAACTTTTAATTCATCATCATTAAAAAATATACCGTGTGCAAAGAAAACATCTTCACCTAAAAAATCCACTTCTTCCATTAAGGCCAATGGATTTTTCCCGAACTTGTCATTACAGAAATTTTCTTCATCTTTTGTTTCGGCAAGATGAGTATGGAGTCTTACTTTGTAGTTGCGTGCCAGCTTGGCAATTTCTTTCATATTCTTTTTTGTAACAGAAAAAGGAGAACAAGGAGCAAGAACTATTTTTCTCATCGAATCTTCGGATGTATCGTGGTATTGTTCAATTACTCTTAAGCTGTCTTCCAAAATTTGAGCTTCGGTTTGCACAACAGAATCGGGAGGAAGTCCGCCGTTTTTTTTGCTTAGAGACATCGAACCTCTTGTCGGAGAAAAACGCATTCCCAATTTTTCTGCAGCTTTAAATTGTATTCCCATCAAATCGCCTTTAAAATTTTCCGGGTAAACATAATGATGATCTGTTGACAATGTACAGCCTGTCTTCAGCAGTTCGCCCATAGCTACCAGCGATGAATAATATACGGCATCTTCGTCAATATTTTTCCAGATTTCATAAAGGTAAACAAGCCAGTCGAAAAGTTTGGCGTTTTGCACCGGTTTTACGTTTCTTGTAAGTGTTTGATAAAAATGATGGTGAGTATTCACAAGTCCGGGAATCACAACCAGAGAAGAACAATCGATAGTCCGCAAGTCATTCTTTTCAGCCGGATCAACATTTATTTCTTTCCCGATTTTTGCAATGCGGTTGCCGTCTATTAAAATATCGGTATCTGAAAAAGATTTATCGTCATCAAAAGAAGCAATATAGTAGCAGTTTTTAAGTAAGATCATTAAGACCCCTCAGCTCTAAATAATAATAATTTTAAAAATAACAAATTTATTTTTCTATTTCTGCAACGAAATTACTTAATCTCCTGTCGGCTGAATTTTGCTTGTTTCAACCATCAGCATTACTGTTTTCTTCGGTGCGCGTGTTCTGTGTGTAACTCCTTTTGAAATTGTAACTCCCTGCTGAGGATTTAATTCAATTGTTTTATCCTCGAGATCAACAAATAATTTTCCCTCAAGCACAAAGAAAAATTCATCATCGTTTTCATGCTTGTGCCAGTGATATTCGCCTTCGACAATTCCGATTCTCACAACGCTGTCGTTTACTTTGGTTAATGTTTG
>CAZKUR010000141.1:0-6552 GCA_964556005.1 uncultured Ignavibacteriaceae bacterium
GGGTAAAACTGTACCCCGGGTTCGAATCCCGGCCTCTCCGCTTGAGAAAATAAGCTATATTCAAACACTTCATTTTAAGCATACCCTTCGTTTTTTTAATAATTATTAAAATATTTTAAATAATAGATTACTTCATGATTTTTCATTAAAAAAAATTCATCCTTACTAAAAATTGTATTTATCTGTCTTTCAGAATAAATTTTACTCTCTCGTTTTTTACAGTGCCAATTAACACAAAATTTATTTTCAATGAATAATAACTTTATTTTGGAAATGTTAAATAAATTTTAAAAAGAGGGACAAATCATGAAAACGAAAATAGGATATTTATTAATGCCTCTATTAATTCTTACAATTGCAGGCTGCAGTTCAAATAAAAAAGAAAATGCTCCTGCAACAACTAAAGACACTATCAACACCGTTTATTTTGGAACAAAGGTTTCCGATCCGTTTAGATGGCTGGAGAACAGCAATTCACCGAAAGTAAAAAAATGGATTGAGGATCAAAACACTTATACCGATAAAGTTTTGTCGGGATTTTCTGAAGGCAAACCATTGACGGAGCGAATAAAAAAATTAGCAACCACTTCGGTTGAACAATTTTCACCTAAGCTTGTCAACGGGAAACTCTTTTTCAGGCAAACTACTCCGCCGCAGGCACAGCCAGTTGTTGCGTACAAAACATGGCCTGACGGAGAAGTAAAAGTATTAATTGATCCGAATAAAGAAGGAAAACATGTTGCAATTACCGGCTTTTGGCCATCTCCGAAAGGCGATTATTTAGCATTCGGAACGGCAGAAGGCGGCAGCGAAGCAACAACTTTACATATAATGAACGTCGAATCAGGGAAAGTTTTAGCAGATAGTTTACCTTATGCCGGCGGTGGTGAAACACCGCAGGGATTGGTTTGGGACGCCAACGAAAGAGGTCTTACTTATGTGCGATTACCTCTACCCGGAACGGTGCCTGATAAAGACTTAAAATTTTACGCAGCTTTATTTCATCATGAACTTGGCAAACCATTCAAGGATGACAACTTGGTTTTCGGCAAAAATTTATCCAAAGTGGCCGAATACACTTTTATCCCTTCGGAAAACGGATTACATGCTGCAATGTTTGTGCATTTTGGAGATGGAAATCCAGATTATGTTTATGTGAGAAAAAGCAATAACGAATGGAAACAAGTTTTTAATACTTCTGCAAACATTCGTGTTGCTTCCGAGATTAATGCAGGTGCTGCCTGGGATGGTGATAGGCTTCTCGTTATCTCGTATGAAAATACTCCAAAAGGTAAATTGCTTTCACTTATGCCCGACGATAAATCTGAAGTATTGGTACCGGAAAGTGATTGGGCGATGAATGCAGTTGCTCCAGTAAAAGAGGGATTTTTATTGACCAAAGTAAACGGACCTGATTGGAAAATTGATCAGTATGACAGCAAAGGTAAATCGATTAGAACTGTCGATCTTCCGCAGAAAGGTATAAGCTTTGGGAATATTGCATCGTCGGGTAATTCCAACCAGGCGTTGATAACATATTCTGGCTGGACGATTCCGGACAGATGGGCTCAATACGACAGTAAAAACGGAGCACTCAAAACTGTTTTTGAAGTCAAACCTGCTGCTGATTATTCTAAAGTGAAATTTCAAATTATCGATGCAACTTCCAAGGACGGGACAAAAATTCCCGTAACTATTTTATACGAAGAAGGCACAACTCCAAACGGAATGAGACCAACCATTGTTTACGGTTACGGCGGTTTTGGAATTCCTACTTCACCGCATTTTATAGGCTCTTATCTTGCATGGCTTGAAAACGGAGGCGTTGTGGCTTTTGCAAACATCAGAGGTGGAGGCGAATTCGGTGAAGGCTGGCATGAAGAAGGAATGTTAAACAAAAAACAAAATGTATTCGACGATATGTACGCTGCCGCAGAAGCTATGGTAAAAAATAAATGGACAAACTCAGAACATCTTGGAATTCTCGGAGGTTCAAACGGTGGTTTGTTGATGGGTGCAGAACTTACACAGCATCCAAATGCGTTTAAAGCAGTTGTAAGTTTTGTTGGTATTTACGATATGCTTCGAAATGAATTGTTTCCAAACGGGCAATACAACATAAGCGAATACGGTACATCAACCAAAGAACAGGATTTCAAATGGCTTTACGCATATTCGCCTTATCATAATGTAAAACCAAATACTTCTTACCCTGCAACATTATTGGAAACCGGTTTAAACGATCCGCGTGTTGCTCCTTGGCAGTCACGTAAATTTGCAGCAGCACTTCAAGATGCAAATACTTCCGATAACCCGGTTTTATTATTAACAAGAATGAATGAAGGCCATGGCGTAACCGCATCGTTTAGCCAACGTGTAGGAAACACTGCAGCGGCTTTAACATTCTTTGCTCATGAACTGGGATTAAAGGTTAAATAATTTTTTGGAGAGAGAGCGAGGTGACATCTGCATGCTGTTCCTAACAGCGCATGATGTCATCTCTTTTTTACTTGATTCCGGATACTTGATACTGTCTTCTCACTACGTGTTATTTGTAATTAGTAATTGGCCATTAGCCATTTGGAGGTAAAAGTAAATAGGGTATACGATACGAGACAGTCTTATTTCATATACCCTATTCCTTATACCAGAGTCTTGATACTTGTTCCAAGCGAAGTAACTTTAACTCCGTTAGGAGTTATATGTTTGTAAAAAAAGAATGACAAAAAAGTTTTGAACTTCATAAAAGTTCTATGTTACCAATTTCCAAATAAAAAATAATTATCTACTTTTCTAAGATCATCTTTTTAACGTTAATAAAGTTTCCTGCTTGTTTGCTGTTTGATATGGCGGACAGTTTATAGAAATACACTCCGCTTGAGAGATCGCTCGCATCAAAATTAACTTGATAAATTCCCGGCTGCTTAGTTTCGTTATTAACTAACGTCTTAACTTCCCGTCCTAAGATATCATAAACTTTTAGAGTAACTGTTGAAGTTTTCGGAATTTTATATTCAATCGTTGTATTAGGATTAAAAGGATTAGGATAATTTTGTTCAAGAATAAAACCGTCGGGAACTAATTTAGCAGTTGAACTAGCATTTAAAACAATTCCTTCAGCTTTTATTTGATAAGAACTATCCGTACTCGCTTTAATTTGTACATACAATCTTCGTGTGCTGCCGTCGTAATAATAACCTTCTTCATTACTTCTTAATTCATTATATGATGTTCTTTGAATTAGTACATTTCCATTCTTCATAACTGAAGTTGGACTGCTGCCCATTTGATGAATATCGTTTAAATAAGTTCTTTGCGGAAGTTTTCCTGAAAAATTTCCTAACGAAGGGCCTATATTGATTTCTAATTCATTATCGGAAATAAAGCTTTGAGAAAAATCTGTTATTGCATAGCTGCCGTTTTGATAGTCAAGTGTTTTACCGTCATCTTCATATAAAGAATAAGAAGCCGGATTCTGAGTTGAAGGATATATTTCAAGCGTTAAAGTATCGAGCGGAAATTCATCCGTATAATTCATTAGCGGCTGCATCGGAATAATACTTCCTCTTTTTATGAAAAGGGGCAAATCATTAATAGGTGTTTGAATGTTGTAACTTTGCCCACCTTGATATACTACATCGTGATAAAAGTCGATCCACTCCCCTTGTGGCAAATATATGTTTTTACTTGTTTGTCCTTCGTTAACAATAGGTGCAACAAGAATTGAACTTCCCCACATATATTCATCACTGTAATTATCTAAAGATTGATCATCCGGGTAATAGAAAAAAAGAGGTCGCGCCAATGGCATCCCGGTTTTATAATTTTCATAAGCCATTGTATAAATGTACGGCAGGAGCTTGTAACGAAGAGAAATAAAATATTTACTAATTTGTTCGGCAAGCTCTCCATGTTCCCAGGGTTCAGTCGGCTGCGAATCTATTCCATGTGCTCTTGTAATCGGACAGAAAGTTCCATACTGCATCCACCTAATATAAAGTTCCGGCGTTGTTGTTCCGCAGCAGAAACCTCCGATATCCGAATTATGATAACCGAAACCCGACATACCCATGTTAAGTAGCATCGGGAGTTGTACTTTTAATCCGCCAAATTCCTTTGCAACGTCACCCGACCAGGGAATAACACCATATCTCTGACTACCTGCAAAACCTGAACGGGTTAAATTAAATACTCTTTGATTCGGCCGTATTTGAGATATTCCATCATAAATAAGCTGAGACCAAAGGAAATCATAAATGTTGTGAACTTTGTCCCTGCTTCCCAAATAATGATGCATTGTTGAAGGATGAGTTTCGGGTTCGCCTAAATCCGTCCATATTCCTGCAAGCTGTGATCCGAAAAAAGAAGGATGCTTATTCCACCACCAATTTTTAGCTGCAGGATTAGTAAGGTCAATCAATCCTGCATTGCAGCCGCAATACCAAAAATTTGGAATCAAAACCGGATCGCCCTGCTGGTTAAAAGCAAAATATCCGTTTGAATAAGCAGTTTGGAAATTAGTAGAATATTGTACGATGTATGGTTCGGTAATAACAATGGTTTTAATGCCTTCATTTAAAAAATCGGACATCATCTGAAAAGGAGAAGGCCAATTAACAAAATCCCATGAAACATCTCCCATTTGGTTATACCAATAAAGGTCAAGGATAATAGCATCGCAGGGAATTTGTTTTTGCCTCATTGTATCAACCATCGCCTCGGCGGCGCTTTCATTCCTGTATCCATACTTTGATTGAATATATCCAAATGCCCACTTTGGCGGCAGCGGCTGCCTGCCAGTTAGCCAGGTGTATTCTTCCAATTGATCAGGTACTGTTGGTGCAGCAATAAAGTAATAACTCATTTCTCCACCGGAAGCTTTATATGAAAATTTTGTAATATCGGAATCACCAAAATCGAACCAGCCCGGATAAGTGTTATCGATATAAATAGCATAACCTTTTTTATCTGTAAAAAAAGGGACATTAATATTCATCGTACTAAGCGGTGAGCTGTAACCACCAATTTGTGTATTAAAGCTGTAAAAGCTCTGCCCTCTTTTGTCAAGATCTGTTCCTCTTTCACCGGTTCCATAAAAATGATCTTCATTTGTCAAATTAAAATTTATAGTTCTTTCATTTCCGTTCGATGATATTCCTCCACTAGTTGGTTCCGAAAGCAAAATCTTACCGGATGAATTCTCAAATGAAAATCTAAGAGGATATTTTTTACATATAATTGTTATCGCTGATGTTGAAATTTCCAAACTATCCGTGAAATCATTCAATGTATAATTAGCATTTTGATTTGTATCTTGAACGACTATGAATGATGAATCGATTACAGTTGATGGTGAAGGATGGAAATCTACTCTAACAATATCAGGTTTATAAAAAATAAATTGAACAGAAGAAGTATCTGCAAATATTGTAATTTTTTTACCCGCTGTATTGTACGAAGTGTAATCCCCCAAATATGTTTGCGCAAAAAATGTTCCCTGCCCGATAAAAAGCAGCAATATTAATGTTTTAATTGAAAATCTCATAAACAAAAATTAGGAAGATTTTGGTTAGGTGCAATTATTAGTAAAGGGATTGTGTATGAATAATTATTTCTTCGGAAACCTTATTGAGCCCCTATCGGGGTTCTTTTAATTTCCTTTTTTCATTTTTCACCGGATTTCATCCGGTGCTATTCACGTTCATTCCCTTCGGAATGTATGGACTTCTTTTGCGTTATTTCTTAAGATTGATTCCTTAATAGAGCCGTTTGTTTATTAAACTAATTTCTGATGCGATTGTAAAATAAGTAACTTATTATTTTTCCGTATCACGAAATGATTCTTTTCCAATAACCTTGTATAAAATACAAAGCAAAAATCACTAAGTGATTCAGTATAAATAACCATGTGTATAACGCAAGTAAGGAATCACGAAGTGATTCAACGTGAATAACCATATGTGAAACATATGGAATAGTAAGATACTAAATTAGGAAGAACTCCGAAGGAGTTTAATAATATGTTTGGCACTAGTTAAAATAGGTTTCGCTCACCAAACTTAATCTTATGCTCGTTCAGCAGCCTGATATATTCTTCTATAAAAGTAACTTTTTTATAATGTTCTTTTTTATCAATTGCTGTTACTATAACATTTTTACTTCCCTGAAAATTCAACACGCTGGCCTATGGAAGTCAATCCAAGTAACGCATCCTGAGTTGAGAAAATACGGTTAAGTTCTTTTAATTCCGATTCAACACCTTTGACTTCATCAATAAGTTTTTCTGCAATGTCTAAAGCTATAGGTGCTTTTCTCTTTATAATTTTACAGAATTTTTGTGCCTGTTCTTCAGGTAAGTTACCGGATTCAAACTTATCGCCTTTTATATCTGCGATTTTATTTTTTTTGAAAAAGTCTTCAACAGCATTCCACTCAGGATCTAATTTTTTAGATAGGCTTTCGACTGCCGGAATAACTTTATATCCTTCAAGTATTTCAAAAAACTCATCAATATCAATCACTTTATCGACTAGACCAATCTGTTTTGCTTTT
>CAZKUR010000142.1:0-6482 GCA_964556005.1 uncultured Ignavibacteriaceae bacterium
GTCAATCATCCTTCATCAATCGAAAATTTTAACTACCGTAGCTAACTTAATCTCTGACCTGGTTGTTAAAAGTTAGCGTAGGTAGTCGTCAATCCCATTGGTCATTGGTGATTGGTCATTCAATTGTCATTCGGTAGCAATTTCATCAATCAACAATCATCAATTCCAAGGGTCATTCGTGATTGGTAACCGGTTATCGGTCGTTCCATGCAATTATGCATTGAATCAGCCATCCAGAGAAGCTGTCATTTGGATACAAGTTCAGTAATTGCAGAGTTAGATTGCTTCTCCGCCAACCGCATGATGACACTAATAGGCGGATCGCAATGACAGGCGTAGACATTGGTAATTGGTCATTGGTTATTGGTCATTGGTCATTAGTAATTGGTAATTAGTGATTCAGGGGGTATTAAACAGTCATTAAATTGTAGTTTAGTAGCTGTAAAGTATTTATTATAAAAAATGTACTTTAACTACATTCTGTACAACTCTAAAATCATTATCCTGAGTTACAAGCGTTATATCATTCCCACGAGACAACAAAAACTGATATGAATCATCAAAATCTAATTTGTATTGATCATTAATTCTTTTGATTTCTCTATACTCATCTTTTGCTAAAGTAATAATATCTAATTTGTCCAGGATATCATCAACAAATGTATCGAACAATTCCGGCTTGTTATACTTAAATAAAATCACACCAATTGAATGTAATGAAAAATCCGAAATAGACATAAAACCGGCATGAGATTCAAGAAAACTCTTACAAATTTCTTTCTTTTTTTGATCCAAAAGAATTTCCAGAAAAATATTGGTATCAAGAAGATAAGTCATCTGTAATCTCTAACCTTATGCTGAAGTTCAACCGCGTTAAATTGTTCTTTGATATCTTTCAAGCCACCTTCCCATATAAAAGAGAAATGTTCTTTTTTACCATGAATTTTATAACGGTTTTTTAGAAACTCAATATAATCCAAAACTTCACGTTTTAAATAATTCGGCAACGCCTCTAATTTATCATTTATATTTTGTGTGTTCACGAATTAACCTTTTCATTTATAACTTAAAATATAAAAAACTTTATAATCATTTCATTTTAATAGCTTCAATAGTCAATTTTAAATTCTGTAGTGGAACGTAGGTAGTCGACAATTTTAACTACCGTAGCTAACTTAATCTCTGACCTGGTTGTTAAAAGTTAGCGTAGGTAGTCATCAATCCCAGGGGTCATTGGTAATCGGTCGTTGGTAACAAAAATCAGGGATCAGAAGTCAGAAATCAGAAATCAGATGTCAGAGATCAGAATTAATGGATTATAAAAGAGTCGGGATTGTTTATCATAGAACCAAGCATACTATAATACAAACAATTCAAAGTCAAGCTGCATATTTATATTCTATAAAGCCCATGCTAATACCATCTTCAATCGCTTTTTTAACTAATTTTTCTACAACAATGGAATCTTTAATATCAATCGATTCTTCACCACATTCTTCACAAATAAGTGCCGGCACACCCTTTACTACAATAACTTTGTTTCCCTCCATTTGGAAAGTTAAAGTAGTTTTACCTTCTTTTAATTCGGTTTCACAAAACGGACATTTCATTTTAACCTCTTTTTAAATGTTTCATCCCATTGTGACTTATTAGGTTCATAAACACTGATAACCCAAATATATTTGTCATTTTCATCTAATGCAACAACCATATGCAGTGGTCTTTTTTGATTTGTAAACCCTAAAATAAGATAACTTTTCAGTGGTTTGTCTTCTTTATATATTCTAATAATACCACAACTTTGCAATGCTTCTGAAATCTCTTCTATTTTAATGTTCCTCTCAACAGCTCTTATTAAAGCATGTTTCTTAAAGCGTATATTTCCATGTTTAGAAAATTCTTGAATTTTTTCTATTATAACAGAATCTTCAATCATAAATCCTCACATTATCTTCTTAAAATTCCCCATTTAATTTCCAGCTTTGCATTGTAACCCTGACCTTCGACCTCCGATCTCTAACCTCTGCTTCCATCAATTTTAACTACCGTAGTGAAACGTAGGTAGTTGACATTCGTCAATCATCAATCGACAATCGTCAATTCCACGGATCATTCGTGATTTGTAATCGGTTATCGGTTATCGGTCGTTCCATGCAATTATGCATTGAATCAGCCATCCAGAGAAGCTGTCATTTGGATACAAGTTCAGTAATTGCAGAGTTAGATTGTCCGCCAACCTAAGGGTTGGTAAACCAAAGCGAGACCTCGCTTAGCGGGCTTCACTCAATGACTCATTCGCAATGACAGGCGTAGGCATTGGTAATTGGTTATTGGTAATCAATAATTAGTCAATCAATAGTCATTCAGTTGTCATTAAGTAGTCATTCAATCGTCATTTTTAGCCACCGGAATTTTAATGCAGGTGGTCGCTGTTCCCATACGGTAATTCTATTTGATTAAAGCAATTCAAGAAATTTTGCTTTTGACATCCCGGATTTTTTTATAGCGTTTTTTAATAATCCAATTTTAAGCACTTTATCCCCGGAATTGTAACAATCATACCATTGACATCTTAATATTAACATGGTTGCTTTTACCTCCCATACGAGCCATCCGAAACGCATAAAAGCTTTTACTGCTTCCTGTCCTTTAATGCTGTATAAGTTTTTACTCATCTTTTAATTAATCAAATGCCTAATTAGACGGCTACATGACTTAGTATCATTAATTGATCTTTAGGCAACCGAATTCCTTCTTCTTTCAAAGCCTCAATATGAGACTGAATTGCTTCTTTTATATTTGTCATGGTTTCTTTAACCGTTTCACCCTGATAAAAAAAACCTTCTAATGACGGAGCTTCTGCCCAATAGCCACCTTCTTCAGAAACATGTATAACAACAGTGTTTTCCATTTTAATTTCCTTTTATTTAATTAAATGGTAGAATATCTCACCGCTTCGCTCCGTAAGCTACACTTACAAGGCATTGCGCTATACATGCAAACGATTGATATAAAAATTTACTGCAAAGTCTTATAGTATAATTAGGTAAAATATTTGACATTTTGGAAAATTTTAGTTGAAAATTTTTATTTTTTCAAACCGGTGGTTTTATCTTTCACTATTATTTTTTTATTTGTGAACCGTCGATTTCAAACGAGCTTACTATGAATCCGAAATTTTTAGGAATTCTTTTATTATATATTAATTCGCTTCCATCTTTATTAACAAAATAGCCACCGGCTCCCAGCAGTATTGCATGCCCTGCTGCAGTATCCCATTCCCATGTTGGTCCACTTCTGAAATAGACATCGGCTTTTCCTTCAGCTACCATACAAATCTTCAGGGAACTGCCTTTAGAGATATTTTCTTTAATCTTAAACTTAGAGTAAAATTCTCTTTCCTCTTCATGTGCATGGTTCCGGCTTTGGACTACGGTTAATTCACTGTCTATTCCGGTTTTACTAACCTCAATTTTAGCGGTTTTCCCGTTAAGTATTTTATAGCTGCCGGAATCGGTGCAGCCGTAATAAGTTTCTCCTGTGACCGGAACATGTATAACGCCGCAAAAAGGAACCCGGTTTTTAATTAAAGCAATATTAACCGTAAACTCACCGTTTCTTTGTATAAAATCCTTTGTGCCGTCAAGAGGATCTACTAAGAAAAATTCTTTCCAATCTTTTCTTTGCTCATATTCAATCCCTGCTCCTTCTTCGGAGATAACGGGAATGTCCGGGAAATTTTTAATTAATTCGGAAGTAATGAACCCATGTGACTTTTTATCTGCCTCTGTTAGAGGAGAATTATCGGATTTAATTTTAATGCCGAAATCATTCGAGTTATAAACCTCAATTATTAATTTACCGGCGTTTTCGGCAATTTCTTTTAAGACATTTAACATATCGGTCATTTGTAAGTTGTAATTATCTGTTCGGTACTCCATTTAATTATCATTCATAGTATTTGCTTATCCCATAGCGCCAACCGTATACTGCGTAATACCAAGCGTAAATTGGATACTCAATGATAAATAATTTCTATTCTAAACTCGCACTTGCGACATAAATTTCCGGAAATTCTGCGGTTCGACAAATAATCTTTTAGGTATAATTTTAATAAAAAAGCCGGGATACTTTTTTATCAAATTAAATCCTGCTTTGGAATCAAGAGGGAATCTAAAATCAAGCTTGTTCTTTATTTCAAATAATTCTTTATCGCTTATATATTTCGTTCTTACATTAACAAAATGATGATTATACTTCGAATAATCGCTTTTATTCGTAACCATATCCATCTCAAGTAATTCCGTACGTATCTCTGTCTTCAAATGTGGTGTAAGTGTGTTTAATAGAAGCAAATCTAACTTTAATTTTTTTGCGAATTCGTAATTTGCATAAATTGAATCTAAATTATCTTCCGGATATCCTAATATAAAACCGCCGATTACCGTAATCCCGTTTCCTTTTAGTTCTTTAACAATCTCTTCAACCGTCTTTGCATCGTAATTCTGGTTTTTATTCATTGACTTTAAATTATCCTCAAATAAATTTTCTATCCCGAGAAAAATTATATCTATTCCTGCTTTGCTCATTTGTGATATTATTCCCGGATAAGTATTTATGCCTGTTACACTTGCCTGAATTGCATATTTTATTTTGTCAAGTTTTTCTTCTATTATTCTATTGCACAGTTTAGCAAACCTTCTGCAGTCCAGAGTGATATTGTCGTCGACAAAAAATATAAACTCAGCCCCTTCCGCTGTCGCATTTTTTATATCTTTAATAACTCTATCAATTTTATATTTCCTAAAACTTTTACCGTACATCTCTCTGATTGAACAAAAATTACAATTGTAAACGCAGCCTCTTGTCGTTTCCACGGCATCAGCTCTATAACCCAATATATGAAATCCGTTCTTAAGTACTCTGGAGGTTCTGTCGGGAATTTCTAATTCATCCAATTCAGCTAATGTACTATTTTCGTTAATATATATTTTATCTTTTACCTTAAAAGCCAGTCCGGGAATTTCTTTGTAACCAATTTGATTATCTAAAGCATAAATCAATTTGTTAAATGTAATTTCTCCTTCACCCTTTACAATAAAGTCTATAAAGCTTGCATCTTCGGAATTTAAAATCTCATCGTATGCAGAAGTTGCATGGTATCCGCCCAAAACGACTTTAATACCCGGCTCAAATAGTTTTGTTTTTCTTATAATTTCCAGGGTTTGATGATATTGGAATACCATCGAACTGAAACCAATTACATCAGGTTTAAATTTTTGAATATAATCAAAATAGAATTTTTCGTATTTCTTACCTGCAATAACGAGGTCAAGTACTTTAACCTCATGTTTCTTGTCTATTTGCGCAGCAATCGAATTTAAGCCTAAGTTTGGCAGTCTGGCAAGCCTGTCGAATCCCATCACTGCCTTTGGGCTTCCTACAAGTAGTATTCTCATTTATTCAGCAAAATTTATTAATATATTATTACTTTGTAATTGGTCAATGGTAATTGGTTATTAGTAATTTGTAATTGGTCATTCATCGTCATTTTTAACTACCGGAGTCGACCTGCATTCTATTTCCACCCACGCTAATTATGCAAAATTATACGAATTACATATCAGCTTCGGTGGATAAATCGGTTGGCAAATTTCAACGCGGGTAGTTGGTTGTCAATAAATAGTTATTCATTTATGTTAGGTAGTAATCCGCTCTTAAATTGCAATTCGTTAAAAGTCAATCCTAAATCGTAATTGGCTAACTTATGTTACGCACCCCTTGGAATATTGGAAAAATTAAATAATGGAATTGTCTCATATTTTTCATAATTCCAACATTCCATCATTCCAAAAGTTGTTGATTGCGTAAGGTAAGTGACTAATTAATCTCCATTACTTTATTATCTTCGATTTTGTACCGTTTATTACTTTTTGAACAGAAGGCCAACCCTTTGTCGTCAAATTTGAGCTTTATCCCTGCTTCGGAAACCCAGCCTATTATTCTTCCCGGGTTACCAACTACCAGAGCATAGTCGGGAACATCTTTCGTAACTACCGCTCCGGCACCAATCATACAGTGTTTCCCAAGTGTATGCCCGCATACTATGGTTGCATTAGCGCCGATTGACGCACCTTCCCGTACAAGTGTTTTAATGTAGAATTCCGATCCTCTTTGAGGATATTTACATTTTGGGGAAAGAATATTTGTAAAGACCATCGACGGCCCGCAGAAAACATAGTCTTCGAGTTCAACTCCTTCGTAAACAGAAACGTTGTTTTGGATTTTACAGTAACTGCCGATTTTTACATTACTGCCAATGTTAACATTTTGACCGATGATACAGGCTTTCCCTATATTGGCGTTGGATTGTACATGGGTAAAGTGCCATATTTTAGTACCCTCACCGATTTCCACGTTTTCATCTATTACCGCATGTTCGTTTATATAGTAGTTTTTATTCATATTAAATTTTCCTTAAT
>CAZKUR010000143.1:0-6394 GCA_964556005.1 uncultured Ignavibacteriaceae bacterium
CTGCCCGGTTTATAGATGTTAATGAAAAAGCCTCTATCGATCTTGGGTATAGCCGGGATGAACTTTTGAGCATGAGTATATTTGATATTGATCCTAATCAAAACCTGCATGATTTCCAACAGATGATACAGAATATTAGCCAGTCAAATTCTATGACAGTAGAATCGTTACACCGCCGTAAAGACGGCTCTATCTTCCCGGTTGAGATAAAAATTGCCGTAGTTAAGATTGTAAAAACATATACTATTGCCATTGTGCGGGATATAACCGAGCGCAAACGTGCAGAAGAGGAATTAAAAATATCAGAAATAAAATTCCGTAATTTAGTTGAAGGAACGAGAGCAATCCTTTTCAGCGTTAACAAACGCGGCATATTCACTTACCTTAATGAAGCAGCCTGCTATAAACTTGGGATGAATATCCAAGACTTAATGGGAAAATTTTATTTAAGGTTTGTTCATATTGAAAGCCGTTCAATAACTCATTCTACCTTTTCAGAACAAATTATGAATCCTACGCCTAATATAAGCGTTGATGTTCGACTTATGCCCAAAAGCGGAAATAATATCTGGCTCAATTTACTTGTTAATCCGATTTATAAAGATGGAAATATTGAAGGCTTAAGCGCCGTCGGCCTTGATATTACTGATCGAAAGAAGATAGAAAAAGAAATAAAATTAAAAAATGACCAGCTTATTAAACTAAATGCAGAAAAAGATAAATTCTTTTCCATAATAGCTCACGATCTAAAAAGCCCTTTCAATGGTTTTCTTGGGCTAACAGCACTAATGGCTGACAGCGCGGAAAAATTTACAATTGCTGAATTTACTGAAAATAGTAAAATGCTAAACGAAGCCGCTCGTAATCTTTATAAGCTTTTGGAAAATTTATTGGATTGGGCACAAATACAAAAAGGTTCTATCGTCTTTACCCCGAAAGATTTAGATTTATTAAAAATTGTTACCCAAAGTATTGATACAATTAATCAACGAGCTATGCAAAAAAGGATTACGATTATTAATGAAATAACCAGTACGGAAAATATTTATGCAGACGAAAAAATGATAAGCACGGTACTCAGGAACCTTTTATCAAATGCGGTTAAATTCACCAGGGTCGATGGAAAAGTTATTATTAAAACCGGACGAACTAATAATGGTACAGTAGAAATTTCGGTTGAAGATAACGGTGTGGGAATAACTGAAAAAGATGTTAAGAGGCTGTTTAAAATAGAAGAGAAAGTAAGCTCACAAGGAACCGAAGGCGAATCAAGTACGGGGTTGGGTCTGCTTCTATGCAAAGAATTTATAGAGAGGAACAGCGGTAAGATTTGGGTAGAGAGTAAAGAAGGAAAAGGCAGTACATTTTATTTTACTTTACCAAAGGTAAATTAAAATACAAGATGGATAAAACTAGTATGAAAAATATTGATAGAACTGAAGATGATCTTTTATTGGAATTGAACGCGCTAAAAAAAGAGAATGAAAATCTACGCCAAACAAACGAAATACTGGCAAGAGAGAATGCAGACCACAAAGATGTAGAAGCAGAATTACGGCAAAGCAGCCAAAAATGGGAAGCCATCATTTCAATTTCACCGGACGGTATTGGAATAGCAAAGTTGGATGGGAAAATACAATTGATATCTGATAAATTAGTGAGAATGCATGGTTATTCTCCTGAACAACCGGACGAATTTTTAGGAAGATCTATTTTTGATTTTATTGATCCGTCGGATCACCAAATGTTGAATAACAATATCCGCAAATTGCTGGCAGATGAAGGAGAGCAAAAACTTACGGAATATTTAGGCATAAGAAAAGATAAAAGCCGGTTTAATATCGATGTTAATTCTTCCATATTGCTCGATCCGGACGGCAAGCCGGAAAGTATTCTTTATGTTGAACGTAATATTACCGGCCGCAAACAGGCGGAAAAAGCGCTTCGGGAAAGCGAAGAAAAATACCGGTTGATTTTTGAGTATTCACCAGTGGGCCTTTTATCATTTGATGAAAAGGGAGTTATAGTTGCCTGCAATGATAAAATCGTCCAAATAATCGGATCTACGCGAAATGATTTAGTTGGTCTTAACATGCTCAACCTTCCCGATAAAAAGCTAGTCTCATCTATTAAGAAAGCGCTGAGCGGCAGTATAGCATCTTATGAAGATTTTTATCATTCGGTAACCGCTGAAAAGAGTTCACCGGTAAGAGCTATTTTTGCCCCTATGGACGTTGGAGCCGGATGTATTCTTGGCGGTGTAGGTATTATCGAAGACATCACGGAACGCAAGCAAGCCGAGATTGTTCTTCAGCAAAGCAACCAAAAATTGGAAGCTATTATTTCAGCTTCTCCCGATGGTATAGGAATGTTATCGTTAGATGGGAGAATGCAATTTATGTCCGATAAATTAATAAAAATGTATGGCTATACCATAGAAGAAAAAGATGAACTTGTAGGAAGACCGGCAACTGATTTTATAGATCCTTCGAATCACGAAATATTAATTAATAATATGCGCAAATTGCTTTCCGGTGAAAGTGATCATAAGATTAGAGAATATTTAGCTATAAAGAAAGATAACAGCCGGTTTTATATCGATCTGAATTATACCGTTTTGATTGATCCCAGCGGCAAGCCTGAAAGTATTCTGTTTGTTGAACGCGATAGTACCGAAAGGAAGAATTCCGAATTAATTATTCAAGAACATAATAAACAACTGCAAGAACTAAACTCCGCAAAAGACAAATTCCTTTCTATCATTGCACACGATATAAAAAATCCTTTTCATGGTTTTTTATTCCAAACAGAATTAATGGCGGACAGCTCAATAGAATTATCAACGGCTCAATTGGTTGAATATAGTAAGTCGCTTAACCGAACGGCGCAGAATCTTTATAAGCTTCTGGAAAATTTGCTGGAATGGGCGCAGGTAAAAAAAGGTTCTATAAGCTTTACTCCTATGGATATTGATTTATCTAAATTGGTTTTGGAATGCATCGATACAATTAACCAGCGAGCCGCACAAAAAGGAATCACAATAATAAATGATGTTGTTAATGCACAAAAAGTTTATGCAGATGAAAAAATGATTGGAACAGTACTCAGAAACCTTTTGTCTAACGCAGTAAAATTCACAAGAACAAGCGGTAATGTTATTATTAAATCACAATGGATTGACAAAGACATAATTGAAGTTTCGGTTGCGGATAATGGGGTAGGGATACTTGAAAAAAATATTAGTAGACTTTTTAAAATAGAAGAGAAAGTTGGTTTACGAGGAACAGAAGGCGAGACGAGCACCGGATTGGGTCTATTGCTTTGTAAAGAATTTATTGACTTGCACGACGGTAAAATTTGGGCCGAAAGTGAATTGGGAAAAGGATCGAAATTTATGTTCACTTTGCATAAATCAATTTCAGCTTCAGTATAGGTTGTAGTTATGAGGAGGAATGATAATAATAAAAACTATGCGGTAAGTGTGTTTATTAAAGTAGGTGCGGCTCTTACAGCCCTTCTCGGATTTACCGCAATATTAGGATGGATTTTTAATATTCCTATGTTAACTAATTTTGGCGCGGACAATATTCCAATGGCATTGAGTACTGCTATTCTATTTGTCGGATTTGGTTTATTATTTTTCTTGCATTATGCTTTCCCTGCAAACCGATCAGTAACCAAAATTGGAATTGTTTTCAGTTCATTCGGAATTTTGGCAGCCTTAACTCTGCTTTATGTTTCTATTAATAATATACATCTTGAAGCGGAACATTTTTGGATGGAAATGAGCGGAAGTTTCGATGGATTAGCTATCGGGTATATGTCGCCAATTACCGCTTTTGTTTTTATTTTTATAAGTGTGTCGTTCATTTTGCTGCTGTCTAAAACAAAGCTTAAAAAGCAAATAAAAATTTCTTTTATTCTTTCGGTTTTTATAAGCTGTATCTCGGTTATACTTATTTTATCGTATATCTTTGGAACACCGCTTCTTTATGAAGGGAATTTTATTCCGCCCGCATTAACAACTTCTCTCGCTTTTTTATTTCTCGGAATGGTATTGCTTATAATATCAGGACTCGAAATATGGCCCGGTAAAAAGTTACCGGGCGATTTTGGCTCGCGTTCATCAAACATATTCTTTATGGTATTCGTTTTTCTAATTATAACTATACTTACAGCGTCATACTCATATTATAAGGTTTATGAAAAACAATTTCGTACGGAGGTTGAACAGCAGGTAACTGCTATAGGTACGTTAAAGGCAAACCAAATTACACAATGGCGTAAAGAGAGATTGGCTGACGGTGAAATATTATTTAAGAACACGGAATTCACAAGGCTTGTAAACCGTATTTATAATAACCGGAACGACTTCGACGCGAAAAATAGAATTCAAGATTGGATAGAAAAACTACGCGCTGTTTTTCAATACAGCCAAATATGCCTGCAAGATATCAATGGTGATAAAATATCCACTTCGCCGGAAGAAGGAATAATAAAGCACGATATAAATTATTCCGAAGCGGTAAAATCCGGGTTATTATTATTTAATGATTTATACCGCGATAAATATGATAAACACATTTATATGAACATTATTATCCCGGTATTCTCCGAACGAGCCGGTCAGGATGTAATTGCGGTTCTTATATTCTGGATTAACCCCGAACAATATCTTTTTCCATTAATAAAAGAATGGCCGACCGTAAGTAAAACCGCCGAAACTCTTTTAATCCGGCGCGAAGGGAACGAAGCTGTATTTCTTAATGAGCTTAAGTTTCAAAAAAATACTGCGCTCAATCTTAGAAAACCGATTAAAGAAAATACCCTACCTGCCGGGCAAGCTGTTCTTGGTAAAAAAGGGATTACGGAAGGTAAAGACTACCGCGGCGTGCCGGTCATTGCTTATACCTGCCCCATACCAAATTCACCCTGGTTTATGGTTGCCCGAATGGATATTTCAGAAGTTTATGCCCCTCTGCAGAATAAAACAAGGTTCTTAGTTGTTTTGGTTTTAATCCTTTTTATTTTATCGGGTTCAACATTGTTGGTTATTTGGAGAAATCAACGTCTTAGATTTTTTCAAGATAAACATTCGGCGGCAGAAAAATTAATTGTTTCAGAGTCGCGTTATCGCCGGCTTTTTGAAACAACTAAGGATGGCATCTTGATACTCGATGCGGAAACCGGAAAAATTGTTGATGTGAATCCGTACCTAATTGATATGCTCGGTTATTCACATGAAGAATTGTTTGGCAAGGAGCTTTGGAGAATCGGCACTCTTGAAAATATTGCCGCATCAAAAGAGGCATTTCTGGAATTACAAAACAAAGGGTACATCCGTTTTGAAGATATGCCGCTTGAAACAAAAAAAGGTAACCATATCGAAGTCGAATTTGTTAGCAATATATATTTTGTTGATAAAACAAAAATTATTCAGTGCAACATCCGCGAAATTACAGCCCGAAAATTAGCAGAACGAAAACTAAAAGAAAGCGAAGAGAATTTTCGTTCAATGTTTGAAAATAACTCGGCAGCTATGGCTATAATAGAACCTGATACAACTATATCAATGGTTAACGATGAATATTGTAGACTTGGCGGTTATATTAAGCAAGAAGTTACTGGTACGAGCTGGTTAGATCAAATACCACCGGAAGATCTTGAACGCTTAAAAGAATATAACCGCAGAAGACTGATGAACGTAAAAGATGCACCCGATAAATATGAATTTACGTTCTATAAAAAAAATGGTGAAATAAGGAATGCGCTAATGTCCGTCACTTTGTTAAAAAATAAAAAAATCATTACATCGTTTATTGACATTACCGAACGCAAGCTGGCCGAAGAAGAAATAAAAAAAAGCAATGAACAATTAGTAAAGCTAAACGCTGAAAAAGATAAATTCTTTTCCATCATTGCTCACGATCTAAAAAGCCCTTTCAATGGTTTTCTTGGGCTTACAGAGCTAATGGCTGACAGCGAGGAGAATTTTTCACCGGAAGAGTTTGTTGAATATAGTAAATCAATTAACCGGGGGGCGCATAATCTTTATAAGCTTCTGGAAAATTTACTGGAATGGTCTCAAGTTCAAAAAGGTGCTATAACCTATACTCCAAAAGATATTGATTTATCTAAACTGGTTTTGCAAAGTATTGATACAATTAACCCGCGCGCCGCACAAAAAAGAATCGCAATAATAAATGATGCAGTTGATGTACATAATTTTTATGCGGATGAAAAAATGATAAGTACGGTACTTAGAAACCTTTTAGCTAATGCGGTTAAATTCACAAGAAAAGATGGAAAAATTATTGTAAAATCCGGACGATCAAAAAACGGTGCAATAGAAGTTTCGGTTACGGATAACGGAATTGGAATACCGGAAAAGGAT